>CAXZAB010000094.1:0-8193 GCA_964293715.1 uncultured bacterium
ATCACTGCTACTGGTAACCGATGATGATGATCTGATGATTATTACCCATGATGGTATGATCATCCGCCAAGCCGTGAAGGACATCTCCATCATCAGCCGCAACACTCAGGGTGTGCGCCTGATCAATCTCTCCAAGGGAGACAGAGTGCATGATATCACCTGTGTGCCCCCGGAAGAAGAGGATGATGAAATTCTGGATAAGAAAGTGGAAGAGACTAAAAAAGCTCCCAAGAAACCACCTAAACCTAAGGCTTATGATGAAGCCGAAGCTGAAGACATAGATGAAGATCTTGACGAAGATGACTACAATCAGGACTTTTCTGAAGATACTGACGATTAGTATATTGGTCCTGGTATTGGCTGCCTGCGCTATGAAAGCGTGGCAGCCTGTGCCGGGGGATTACTATCTGGAAGAGGGTTTTATCGTGATCCGAACGGATAGTCTGTTGATCGCCCTGCGGCCGGCAAATTATCGTGGTTCACGGTCGAACCTGAATTCAGATTTCTTTTCTATATATGTGCAGCTGAAGAATACCAGTGTGAAGAAGCTACAGATTCCTGCCAGCTCTTTTGCCATCTTGTCTGAAGGCCGGCAGTATGACCATATTCCGATCTCTTATATACTGGATAATGCCCGGGATCAGATCTATTTTGAGCAGTGGCAAGACCCCTTTCATGAGCAGACTTCGGTGGTGGATGAACGTCAGAAACTGCGGGATGAATATTACGAGCTGCTGGCAAATTCTTTCAATTTTGGGGAATTGCTCCCCTCAGCTACGAAGCAGGGATATCTGTTTTATCCCAGAGCAGCGGGCAGATCAGACAGTCTGGCCATCGATGCCCTGGGCAAATGGGTAAGATTTACCAGGCGCCCCTAAAGCGCGTCTGAACTGGCAAAGATATCTCTCTTAAGGCCTGCCAATTCCATAATAAGTAAAGCCCAATTTCCTGACTCCAGGCGGATCATATTGATTGCGTCCATCAAAAATCACCGGCTGTTTCATCAGTTTCTTGATGCGCTCAAAATCTGGATAGCGGAATTGCCGCCATTCGGTGATGAGCAGCATGGCGTCACATTCATTAAGCGCGTCATACTCGCTGGCGCAGAGGGTGAGTCCGGGTCTGTCACCAAAGATTTTGCGGGCTTGCTCCATAGCAATGGGATCGAAGGCTTTGATCTTGGCGCCTGCATCCAGAAGCGCATTGATAATCACGATCGAAGGGGCTTCACGCATATCATCGGTTTGAGGCTTGAAAGACAGGCCCCAGACGGCAAAGCTCAGGCCGGTAAGGTCGGCGCCAAAGTGAGCAATGACCTTGTCAATCAGCAGCCTTTTTTGATCTGCATTCACCGCTTCCACAGCTTTCAGAATGCGGCTGTCAAAACCAACTTGGGTGGACATATGAATCAAGGCTTTCACGTCTTTGGGGAAGCAACTGCCGCCATAGCCCACTCCGGGATAGATAAATTTGTAACCAATCCGGCTGTCACTGCCGATGCCGGTACGCACTTCTTCCACATCCGCGCCATAGGCATCACAGAGGCGAGAGATTTCATTGATAAAGGAGATCTTGGTAGCTAAAAAAGAGTTTGCCGCATACTTGGTCATTTCTGCAGAGCGGATGCCCATCATAATTACGCGGTCGTTGGTACGGGTGAAGGGAGAATAGAGGGTGTGCATGATTTTTGCGGCTTTTTCACTATCCGTTCCTATCACCACGCGGTCTGGCTTCATAAAGTCTGCGATCGCGGCGCCTTCTTTGAGGAATTCAGGATTGGAAACTACGTCGAAGGGTACACTTACTCCTCTGGCATCCAAGATTTTTTGAATCTCGGCTTTCACCCGGTCGGCAGTGCCTACGGGAACTGTGGATTTGTCCACGATGATCCTGTATTCATCCAGATGTTCGGCAATCTGCCTGGCTACGGTGAGCACGTGCGAAAGGTCTGCAGAACCATCCTCTTCGGGAGGTGTGCCTACCGCGATAAAGAGGACCTGAGATTCCTTTATGGCCTGGGGCAGGTCTGAGGAAAAGCTCAAACGGCCTTCTTCCACATTGCGCAGCATCATTTCTTCAAGGCCGGGTTCAAAGATGGGGACTTTGCCTTCTTGCAGCATTTTGATTTTATCTAAATCTTTATCTATACAAATTACGTTGTTGCCCATTTCTGCGAAGCAGGTACCACTGGTGAGGCCCACATAGCCGGAGCCGATAACTGCGAGGTTCATTTCTTTTCTCCTAAAAGTTCTTTGTAATAATCTATGACCTCAGCGATGCCTTCTTCCAGGTTATGCTGAGGTTGCCAGCCCAAATCCTGCCTGGCTTTGTCTATATTGAGCAGGGACCTTTTTAGATCCCCTTTACGGGCTGCTGCCATCAGAGGCTGGGTCTCGTTGCCCAATTGACGGGCGATCTCATCATAAAGCGCACGGGTGGTGGTGGGAATGCAGGTGCCGATATTAAAGGCCTGCCCGCTGCCTTTGCCAAAGGCGATGAGATTGGCTTTGATCACGTCTTTCACAAATACATAATCCCGGATCATACCTTCAGGTTCACCGGGGAAAGCGTTGAGGGTGGGGGTTTCTGAAGCCAGCAGTTTTTCCACAAAGATGGAGACCACTCCCGCTTCGCCGTGAGAAACCTGTCTGGGTCCATAGACATTGGCATAGCGCAGGACTGTGTAATCCAGGCCGTACTGTTGATTGTAAAAGTAGAGGTAATCCTCGCCCACCATTTTGTTGATGGCATACACAGACAAAGGACGGGGATTGTAGGTTTCGGTGGTAGGGTATTCATCTGCTTCTCCGTACATGGCTCCACCGGATGAGATATACACCACTTTCCGGGCCCTGTGTTTGCTGGCGGCCTGCAGGATATTGATCAGACCTTTCACATTGATTTCAGCGTCGGTAAGCGGGTCTTCGATGGAAAGCGGTACTGAGATCTGAGCCGCATGATGGTCCACGATATCGGGTTTTTCCTTCGCGAAAATTTCCTCCACAGCGGGATCGCAGATATCGATTTCATAAAACTTTGCTTTGGGATTCAAATTGCGTTTGTAGCCGGTTCTGAGATTGTCCAGAATCACTACTTCGTGTCCGGCTTCGATGCAGGCATCTGCCAGATGGGAGGCGATAAAGCCTGCGGCTCCCGTAATTAGTATCTTCATATTTTAGTCCTCTACCACTTCATATTCGCCGATTATTTTCACATCTTTGGGATCGACCTTCACCATCACTGCCTGACGCAGCATCTCCACTTGCAAGCGGACTTCTGAAGCCTTGTCATGGCTTTCGATAATGCCGCGGGTGCCTTTGAGCGGCCCGGAGATGATTTCCACTTCCAGCCCTTTGGAAAGCCACAAGACATTTTCCATGGGCACGTTTTTCTTGGTGGTGGCAAAAAGGCGGGAAAGATCATCCAGGAGTTCCTGTTGATGATCCACATAGATGAACTGCGCGACCATGCCGGAGACGGCGATAGTTTGGCGTTCTTCGGTGGAAAGTACCATAAAAACGTATCCGGAAAACATTGGAACAGTGGTCACTACCTTGCGTCTCTGGTACTTTCTTTCATGCTTGATTTGGGGCAGATAGTACTGAATCAGGTTTTTCCCGGCATAATCTGCCAGCTTCTTTTCCCGGCGGGCTTTCGTGCGCACCAGCGTCCAACGCTGACCTTCCGGCGGGATTATCAGCTCACCAAAGAGTTCGTTGATGATTACAGGTTTATTCGTAGCCAATTTCTATTTTAGCCTTAATAGCGATAATGATCGGATTTAAAGGGTCCTTTGCGGGGTACCCCTATGTATTTGGCCTGTCGCACGCTCAGCTGCGTGAGCTTGACGCCCAGTTTGGGCAGGTGCAGGCGTGCCACTTCTTCATCCAAATGTTTGGGCAGAATATAGACTCCGATCTCATGCTTCTTTTCCCAGAGCTCGATCTGGGCCAGAACCTGATTTGTAAAGGAACAGCTCATCACAAAGGAGGGATGACCTGTGGCATTGCCCAGATTCACGAGTCTGCCTTCGGAAAGCAGGATGATGGCTCTGTCATTGGGCAGCTTGATCTGGTCCACCTGCGGCTTGATATTGATCTTTTCCACGCCTTCTAGTTCATAGAGTTTATTCACCTGGATTTCGTTGTCAAAATGGCCGATGTTGCAGACGATAGCGTTGTTTTTCATCTTCATCATGTGGTCCACTCTGATCACATCGCAATTGCCGGTGGCGGTTACAAAGATATCTGCGGTATCCACCATGTCGTCCAGAGTTCGCACTTCATAACCTTCCATGGCGGCTTGCAGAGCGCAGATGGGGTCTATTTCACTGATTACCACCCGGGCTCCAAAATTGCGCATGGATTGGGCACTGCCTTTGCCCACATCGCCGTATCCGCAGATCATTACGATCTTGCCGGCCACCATCACATCGGTGCCGCGCTTGATGCCGTCCACCAGGGATTCCCGGCAGCCGTAAAGATTGTCAAATTTACTTTTGGTCACGCTGTCATTCACGTTGATAGCGGGGAAGAGGAGCTCACCTTTTTGCATCATCTGATACAGTCTGTGTACTCCGGTGGTGGTTTCTTCGCTGGTGCCACGCAGGTTTTTGGCGATGCGCTGCCACCTGGCAGGGTCTTCCTCAAGGTGAGAGATCAAAAGCTCTTGCACGAGACGGAATTCTTCGTTATCGGCAGTAATTTCGGGCAACTTGCCTTTCTTTTTGTAAAGTTTTTCCAGACGGTAGCCTTCATGCACCATCAAAGTAGCGTCTCCACCATCGTCGATGATGAGATCGCAGGCGCCTTGGGGCCAATTCAAAGCCTCAAAAGCGCAGTCCCAATACTCCTTTAGACTCTCGCCCTTCCAGGCAAAAACGGGGGTGCCATCGTCCACCATTGCGGCGGCGGCATGATCCTGAGTACTGAAGATATTGCAACTTGCCCAGCGCAGATCCGCCCCTAATGCTTTTAAGGTCTGCATCAAGACAGCGGTCTGAATGGTCATATGCAGGCTTCCGGTGATCTGGGCTCCGGCCAAAGGTTTATCCTGGCCATAGCGTTCACGCAGCGCCATCAGTCCTGGCATTTCAATCTCAGCCAGCTCAATTTCCTTGTGGCCAAAAGCTGCCAAGGAAAGGTCTTTTATTTTGTAATCCACTGCATTCTCCTGACTTTTAAAATTAGAGCGCAGCTCAGGCTTGAACTGCGCCCTCTATATGCTTGTCTGTTTATGATTTATTTACGATAACGGTCTCGGCCGCCGCCTCTGTCGCCACCTCTGCTGTCACGTCCACCGCGACGATCATCGTCACGACGGGGAGGAGCAGGTCTTGAGGGAGCATTGGGATCGGGCTCAGGATTTCCGGCGATGCTTTTCATGGTGAGGGATAATTTTCCTCTATCCATACCCAGAGCCTTGACTTTTACCACATCACCCAGTTTCACCATATCGTCCGGATGTCCCACTCTGGAAGTGTGCATCTGGGATACGTGTACCATACCTTCACGGGCGCCGTTCAGCACTTTCACAAATACTCCGTAGGGCTCGATGCGGGTAATGGGTCCTTCAAATTCATCCCCTTCCTTGGGATCGATGGCGATGCCGCGGATGATTTCCTTGGCTTTTTCGATCGATTCTTTATTAGGAGAGAGAATTCTCACGGTGCCGTCATCTTGGATATCGATGCCCACTTCGCAGCTTTCAATGATGGATTTGATCATTTTGCCAGCAGGCCCTATGATCTCGCCAATCTTGTCTACGGGGACCTTGAAGCTTTCGATTCTCGGAGCTGTGGCAGCCAAATCTTCTCTGGGTTCGCTGATGCATTTGCTCATTTCACCCAGGATATACAGGCGGGCGGCTTTGGCTTTATCAAGAGCGATGCGCATGATGTCTTTGGTAATGCCTTCGACCTTGATGTCCATCTGCATGGCGGTGATGCCTTCTGCAGTACCGGCGCACTTGAAATCCATGTCGCCGAGGTGATCTTCCAGGCCTACGATGTCTGTGAGTACCACATACTTATCGCCTTCCATGATCAGGCCATTGGCGATTCCGGCTACGGCAGCCTTGATCGGCACGCCGCCAGCCATCATAGCCAGGCAGCCGCTGCAGATAGAGGCCATAGATGAGGAACCGTTTGATTCCAGAATATCGGAAACAATACGCAAAGTATAGGGGAAGGTTTCGCTGTCCGGCAGCACGACTTTGAGTGCGCGTTCGGCCAGATTGCCATGACCCAGTTCCCTGCGGCCAGTGGCGCCCATGCGTCCTGCTTCACCCACGCTGTAAGGTGGGAAATTGTAATGCAGGTAGAAGCTCTTTTTATATTCTTCTTCCAAAGTGTCGATGATTTGCTCGTCGCTACCGCCACCCAAGGTAATGGTACCCAGAGATTGGGTCTCGCCTCTGGTAAAGAGGGCTGAGCCGTGCACGCGGGGCAAAAGGTCGATTTCGCAAGTGATATCACGAACATCATCCAAACCGCGGCCATCCACACGGAAATGCTTGTCCAGGATCGAGGCGCGCACAAAGCGACGGATCAATTCCTGATAAGCTTGTTTATAAGTTTTTTCGGTTTCATCGTAAAGTTCCTGGCCATCTTTTTCAAGATGAGCAGCCAGCATCTCTTCTTCCAAAGCGTCAAAGGCATCCTGACGTTCCTGTTTGCCCAGGATCATCGCGGATTCTGCGATGCGCTGTCCATAGGTGGTTTCCATCTGGCTCAGCATATCGTCCGGGAAGCCCAGAAGCTTAACTTCTACTTTTTCTTTACCGCATTCTGCCACGAATTCCTCTTGCAATGCGCAGAGGGTTTTCACCGCTTCGTGACCGGTATAGATGGCGTCCAGCATGATGTCTTCGGTAAGCTCACTGGCAGCGGATTCGATCATCACCACACTGGTGGCAGAACCGGCTACGGTGAGATTAAGTTTGGATTCTCCTTTGATTTGGGCGATATCGGGATTGATGACAAATTTGTCGTCAATATATCCCACAGTGAGTCCTGCGATGGGGCCATGGAAAGGAATTTCCGAGATCGAAAGCGCAAGTGAGGCACCCAAGATTCCCAGATTGGCAGGATCTACTTCGCCGTCATAGGAAAGCACGCTTAGTACTACGTGCACTTGATTGCGAAAGCCTTCCGGGAAGAGCGGGCGGATCGAGCGATCAATCATCCGTGCCTGAAGTGTGGCGTCTGTAGAAGGTCTGGCTTCGCGTTTGAAGAATCCGCCGGGGATCTTGCCCGCGGCATACATCTTTTCGATGAAGTCTACTGTGAGCGGGAAGAAGTCCTGGTTTTCAGAGGCTTCCTTGCTCATGGTGGCAGTAACTAAGACTGCTGTCTCACCCAATTGCAGATAGACGCTTCCGCCGGCCTGTTTGGCCATCTTTCCCGTCTCTGCGATGAGCTTGCGGCCGTGAAAATCAATTTCACGACGAACAATGTTGAATTTGTGCATTTTGTCTCCTTGTTGTGTTACAGGGGAGAAGAAGCAATAGGCAAAAAGGCCTCGGAGCCCATTTGCTTATTGCTAATTACTCCCCGGTACATGGTTTTTACTTAAAAAAAGGAAAGTGAATCCCTATAAACGCAGGGCATTCACTTTCCATGATTCATATTATCTTGGCTGAGTAATTATTTTCTAATGCCAAGCGCTTTGATTATTTCGCGATAGCGATTGATGTCTTTAGTCTTCAGATAATCGAGTAAGCGCCTGCGCTGCCCGATCAGTTTCAACAGTCCCCGGCGGGTCGAAAAATCTCCGGAATGCTGTTTGAGGTGCTCGGTGATGTCTTTGATGCGTTTGGTAAGCATCGCGACCTGCACCTCGGGGGAACCGGTGTCTGATTCATGGAGTCTAAACTCTGCCATGATAGCCTGTTTGGCCTCAGGTGTTAAAGGCATTCATCCTCCCAGATGATTGAATTTGTCCAGGCTTTAGCCTGATGATTGGCATGCTGTGCAGAAAGTCAGCCAGCTTGTGCCGTCATAATGATGTCATTGTTTTAAGTAGCAAGAATCTGTCCAGTTTTTTATCTATAAGGTAAAAGCAAATCTTTCTTCTTTTATTGATATTATAAAAGTAGGGCATCCAAGCCAGATCTGTCTGCATTTAAATGTGAAAGAAGTATATAATTTAAAGGGAATGCTTCAGCCTGCGATAGACTGACAGTTTGCTTGTT
>CAXZAB010000095.1:0-8177 GCA_964293715.1 uncultured bacterium
ATATTCTGCTCATAAGATATGTGAGACTATTCCTTCGAACATAACCCCAGCTATGAGACCCAAGAGATATTTAGAATACAGTGATAGAATAAATAACGAGATCCAAGGAGTTTACCATGAGAAAGTTACTCTTCATGCTCATCCCTTTGCTGCTGGCGATAGGATTATCAGCAGTGGAGCTTGATATCGGCGGAGAATACCGGGCCCGGGTAGCCAGGCGCGATGCTGCTCTCCAAAACGATGAAACGCTCTTTGACAACCGGCTGAGCCTCGGGCTTGATACCCAATTTCTTGAAAATCTGAAGCTTAGATTTGCCACAGAAATCAGTGATACCGAATGGAGCAAGGACGGACGTGGAGGTATAGGCCTTGGCAAACACATCCGCATCAGGGAAGCTTACCTGGATTACCTGATTCCCGGCATCGAGACCAGAGCACGGGCAGGTCAGCTTTATTGGAAAGATCAGATGAGTTTCATCATGGATGATAGCTTTCCCGGGGCCATGCTCAGTAATGACTTTGGGGAGCACTTCCATACCGAATTGATTTGGATGCACTTAAACGGAAACAAAGATTCAATCTATGATGAGGGTAATGCTTTCGTGCTTCATGCCAGGGCGGACAAGCATAGTCCCATCGGAGTTTATCTGTTCTATGGAAACTATCCAAAGCCGGATATCCAAAATATTACCCTTATGCCTTATGCCAGCTTTGGCATAGGTCTGCTGAGCCTGGATGCAGCCGCATACGTGGGTAAACAGAATAAGGGTATGGAAGACCTTGCTCTGGGTTTGGCAGCCAAAGCAAAGCTGGATATGAATGCCTTTGAACTGGGCCTGGACTTCCTGGCAGGCTCTGCAGACAGCCATACCACCATCAGCTCCAGATATCAGAATGGCTTGTATATCAATGGCAATGGCAAATACCACGATGGGCTCAATCTGTATTGGGATAACTTTTTTAATAATGAAAACATAGATATCTTTTCCAGCACCGTGTTAAACACCAAAATCCCGCTTGGGCAAAATCTCAAGTTCTTTGCCGCAGCAGGAGCTCAGGTCCTTTTTGCTATAGATTCGAATTGGACCTGGGGAAATTCTATTGTAAAAGCAACCGTAGGCTCGGAAGTGAATGCAGGATTCGAATGCATTGTGATCCCTGATCTTCTTCACATACAGATCTATGGTGCTATTAGCGATGCTACCAAAGATGAGGTGTTTATTTTTGGTCAAGAGATTCCTGGAACTGAACTCAAAAACTACGCTGTGGGCAGCACTTTGCAGATAAGATTTTGACTGTCTTTTTAGCTAAGCCTTCAGCCCGGTGTTTATGACATTTGCTCTTGTGCCTGCCACCGGATACCAAGCCTGTGGCTTCATCTTGCAATTAATTTGCCTCCGACTCGAGGTGACTCAGAAATCCGAGTCACCTCGAGTCGAAAGCATGTTGAAACCTAATCGAAGGCGTGAGTGTGTGCAGGGGCTTATGGAAAAGACATAACATTCTGCCAATTCCTAAGGAAGGATTGCCTTGCTTATTTTCGGAGACATCTGAATCTACACGCAGGCACAAGGATCAACAATACAGATGTTTATGGATACGACAGAAAAAAAGGCTTGCACAAAAAAGGCACTTTCAATATTATCGCATTATGGTATAATTGAGTTCTTAACATAAATGCAATTAGAAGAAGTGTTTTTACTAAAGATAGAACAAATGTCTCGGGCAATGAATACAAACGCGATGCATGTAAAAAGGACGAAACACGTGCTATTGGGAGTTATAATGGAAAAATTTAGAAATTTGAATGACATGAATTTTGGTGATTTACCAGTGGATGAGTTTTGGAATCTGGGTGATTCACGTGAAAAGAAGATGCACCGAATCCACTCGTATCCAGCAAAATTTCCAGCTTTTATTACTGGGAAGGCTTTGGATTTTGCTAAGAACCAAGGACTCAAGGTGTCAAAAGTTGCTGATGTTTTTTGTGGGTGCGGAACAGTAGCCTTCGAAGCTAAAAGGAATAACATAGATTTTTGGGGTTGCGACATAAACCCCGTAGCAACGATGATTGCTAAAGTGAAGAGCAGGAATTACTCCAAAACATGGTTGGATAAATACTATTATGAAATTCTCAGTAATTACCATGAGAATCCATATTATCCAAATTATTCTGTTGCGAACGAAAGGTTGCAATACTGGTATGATGAGAGAATATACAATGACCTATCAAAACTGAAAGCTGCTATCCTCAATGTGACACCAACAAGAAGTGATTATAGATTGTTTTATCTGTGCGCTTTTTCAAACATCCTTAAATCTACTTCTAGATGGCTTGCAAAGTCGATAAAACCCCAATTAGATCCAAAGAAACAATTCCCTGATGTTCTGTCCGTTTTTGCTAAACAATTTACATTCATGGTTAAAGCTAACGATGAGACCGGATCACGCATGAAGTCTCGGAACGTTATTAAGACAGGCAACATTCTCACTATGGCTAACATTGAAAAAGTTGATATGATAATAACTAGCCCTCCCTATGTAACCTCGTATGAGTATGCAGACCTTCATCAGTTATCATCTTTGTGGCTGGACTATACCAACGATTACAAAAAACTTAGACAAGGATCAATTGGAAGCACTTATAAGTCCAATAGTGAAAATCATAATACTAAAATATATCTTAACAGAACTGCTGATGAAATAATAAGCAAACTTACGCATGTGGACAAATCTAAAGCTCGATCGGTAAAGAAGTACTTTATAGATATACAACAAGTGGCAATTATATGCTACAACATGCTTACGGATGGCGGAATAGCACTTTTTGTTATCGGGAACACAGAGTACAAAGGAGTTAAGGTTGATAATGCAAAACATCTTTCTGAATCTTTACTTAAAGCTGGATTTTGTGATCTGCGAGTCACTAAACGTAGCATTAGGGGTAAGACTCTTACTCCTTTTAGAAATAAACAAGGTAGGTTTACTACCGATAGCAATAGCAGGCAGGTATATGCTGAAGAGTTCATAATTGTCGGGAGGAAGCAATGACAATAGAAAGAATCGGAAACAAAATAGGTCATATTGACGTATCGATCAGTTATAAGATTATTGAGCTGTTTTCAGCTGGGTTATATTCAAGTCCTAATAAGGCATTTGAGGAGTTAGTGTGTAATTCTTATGATGCATTTGCTCAACATGTAGCTGTATATGTACCACAGGACATATCAGTAGATGGTGCATACATTTGGGTTTGTGACGATGGCGAAAGTATGAATAGTGAAGAATTGAAGGGTTTATGGAGAATTGGAGAATCAGATAAGAGGATATCTAATGATGGTATTTCAAAAAGAAGAAAACAAATCGGTCGTTTTGGAATAGGGAAACTCGCTACTTATATACTAGCTAACAATCTTACTTATTTGTGTAAAAAGAATGGTAAATACATGGCTACAACCATGGATTACTCTTTGATTACCAAATCAAATGACACTCTACAACTTGACGAAAGAGAGCTTTCGGAAAGTGAGGCTAAAAGCGTTCTTAAGCCCTACATGAATAAAAATGAAATAGACTTAGTACCCTTCGTAATGTTTGGAGACAAATCTGTTGATGCATGGACATTCTCAATTATGACAAAATTAAAGCCAAAAGCCATGCAGATTAGAGAAGGGAGGCTCAAATGGATACTAAGCACTGCATTACCTTTGAACCCTGGCTTTAAGCTTCATTATAATGGAAGCGAAATTATTGCCTCATCGATAAATAGACCTTTGATAAAGAAATGGGTTATCGGTCAAGACGATAAGACCAGCATCTCATTGGATATTGAATCAAGAGATGATAATGGAAAATATTTACTCGATTTTGAGACGTTAAAAGGGGTCAATGGAGTTTTCGAGCTTTATGAAGATAGCCTTGTTGATGGAGCCAAGGCGACTGACGTCGGCAGAAGCCACGGTATATTTCTGATGGTTAGAGGTCGCTTAATTAATCTTGGTGACCCGCTGCTTGGGATGGAATCTTTTTCACACGGTGCTTTCAATAGAACTAGAATTGTCGTTCATGCAGATGGACTAGACGAATACTTAACTTCAACAAGAGAGGCCATAAAAGAATCAGCACCACTCATGCAATTAAAAGAGTATTTGAAAAAAAAGTTTAACAATGAGGTTAAAGCCTATTATTATGATTGGGCTGCTAAGAAAGATAATGAGCAAAATATAATTCATCGAATGTCTCTTACATCTATGCACTTAACAAAGAGGCCTCTTTATGCGTTTGCCACAAGATTTTTTAACAATGAAATTCACAATCCATTCCTATTAGAAAAACCTAACCCAAAGAAGCGTAATGAGCTACTCCGAGAACTAGAAAAAGATTTAAATAGCGATGAATCAATTATTAAGAGTGTAGAATGGGAAACGTCTTCTTCACTCAACCCATTGGGTAGTTTATCACTAGAAACAGGTATCGTCAAGATCAATCTCATGCACCCATATATCGCCAATAATATCGATTCTTGGAAATCTAAACTACCACTCCAATTTATTGTAATAACTGAAATACTTACAGAAGCTTGCTTATATGATCTGGGAGTGGATGAGGACACAGTTAACTCGGTGATGAAAAGAAGAGACAACACATTGCGACAATTATCTTTATCAGGACGAGATAGTACTCCCGCTGTTGCTCAATTATTAAAAGACACTTTGGCAGATTCAGTTGGATTAGAAGACTCAGTTTTCCGGGCTTTCTCGGCACTTGGATATGAAGTTAGTAAAATTGGTGGAAATGGGAAACCAGATGGTAAAGCAGAGGCAATGCTCGGATACGGTCATAATGGAGTCCGTGAGTCATATTCTTTTACATACGATGCAAAAAGTACAACAAAAAACAGAATTCAGGCTGGCACGACTAAATTATCTGCTATAAAAAGACATCAGACAAATTATTCTGCTGATTTTTCAGTTGTAATTGCGATAGACTTTGAAGGAGCAGATAAACCAAATAGTGCGATAAACCAAGAGACCAAACAACAGCAAGTGACATGCATAAGAGCCCGTGATCTAATAAAGCTATTATTCCTGTCTGGTCCTAAGCAGATCGGATTAAAGCGCCTAAAAGATATGTTCATAAAATGCAAAACACCTCTAGAGGTATCAGAATGGATTGAATCAATTGAAAATCAGGAAATTAAAGCAAGTCCATTTCAAGAATTGCTTGAGGTTGTTTACGATCTGCAAACAAATGATAAAGAACCTCCGGAGATCGCAAGTATTAGGATAAAACTAAATGAAAAAGTCAAACCTGAATTATTTAAGAAAGATATTGAGGTGATGGTCGAGAGCTTAATAGTCTTGGTCCCGGGCTTCGTATCAATTGAAGGAGAAAGAGTTGCCATTCAAGGACGTCCCGATATAATAATGAATGCTATCAGGATGAAAATGAGCGACTACCCCAACGACCTGCAAATGATGTATTTGGATACTTTTAAACCGAGCAAATAAAAGCCACTAATCAAAGCCAATAGAATTTCTTTGAGCAATTTGACCTAATAGAGCCATTAGCCTACAGTTTTGAGTCTCTACCAAGTGGCATCTTCATTGAAGCAGAGCTGCGAAACAACGTCGCTATAAAGCTGGAGCCTCCATCATCTTGCGTTTAATTTGCCTTCAGCTAGGATTAAAGGTAGAGGTGAGCATTGGGTTTTCAGAGTAAAAGTGAAGTGCTCATGTTTTGCCAAATGTGGAGGACTGGGAAAGCTTTTCGGCAGAAACATCGCGGAGATCTACAGGCACAGCAGAGTCCTCCGTAACATAAAACTCTAATGGCGCTTGACAGAATTGTCGTTATATTTACTATGTAAGTAAAATAAGCAGGGAGCTAAAAGATAGTGAATCGAGCGATTGGTATCCATCATTTCATGCCGGACAAGGTGTGGAAGTGGAAGTTGTTAGAAGAAAAGGTAGCTCATGTGCTGTCTTTACACGATTATCAGGAGATCCGTCTTTCGGTCTTGCAGGATTATGGGATGATCCACGAAGGCATCACAGCCCTCCTGCAGGAAGAAAAAGATGCCGCTCTGGCTGCCGAAAGCATCGTCAATCTTGCCCAGCCCACAGACGATCCCAGCCTGCTTTCTCTGCGCCCGGAAGGAACCATCAGCGTTTTGCATCACACCGCGCAAATCATCAAAGATGGCAATGTGCACCGCTTTTATTATATGGGACCGATGTTTCGCAGAGGCACAGGCAATGTCCCTTCCGAATTTCATCAATTAGGCGTGGAAATGCTGGGCAGTGAAAGTGTGATTTCCGAGAATGAGATCATCTCTTTGGCCGTCAAGATTTGTGAGCAATTGGGGCTCAGGGATGTGCGGCTGCAGCTCAGCAGCTTTGGCTGTCAGGATTGCCGCATTCCGTTTGTGGAAGACACGCGGTCTTTTTTGAAAGAGCATAAGGCAGAGCTTTGCGCTACCTGCTTTAAGAAGTTATATACCAATCCTCTTGCCAATACGGGTTGTAACGATGCCAAATGCGCTGAAGTGCTGGAAGCAGGCCCCAGGATCGTGGATTATCTATGCCCGAATTGCCTCAGAAACTTTGCCAAAGTGAAGAACATTCAGGCCAATCTGGCTCATCAATACACGGTAAACCCCAAGCTTTTTAAGAATTTTGCCTATTACAACGAAACTGTGTTTGATCTCGTAATCCAAAAAAACGGCAATGACCTGGTGATCGGAGGCGGTGGACGTTATGACTACCTTTCGCGGATGATCACGGGGAAAAATATCCCTGCCGTGGGCTTTTACCTGAATATGGACAGCGTCTTTGAGACTATGGACCGGCGCGGACTCTTTACCCCTCTGGACAAGGACTTCAGCGTCTATATCTCCACTCAAAGCGAAGATCTGGAAATGATGCTCCTGCAGATTGCCCAGGAATTACATGAAAATGATATAAAAACGGTGCTGAGCACAGATAAACACAGCATCACCGAAGACGTAGATCTGGCCACCAAAGCGCAGTGCGAACTGATGCTGGTGATCCGGGATGAAAATATACGTGAAGGCAAAATCCTCATGCGTAACCTGATCAAAGAACATCAGGATTACGTGAAACTCGATGGCATCATAGATGCTATCCTCTTGGCCCGTAAATCTTTGAACAAATAACGAAGGAGAATACAATGAAATCTATCGCAACCCACAACGCACCTGCTGCCATCGGTCCCTATTCACAGGCAGTGCTGATGAACGACACCCTGTTTGTGAGCGGACAACTGGGCATAGACCCCAGCACTGGAAATATGGCTGAAGGCTTTGAAGCTCAGGCTAATATGGTCTTTCAACATATTAGAGCCATCCTCGAAGCTGCCGGCATGGGCATGTCTCATGTAGTAAAAGCCAGCGTCTTTCTCCAGGATATGGGCAAATTTGGTGAATTAAACGAGATTTATGGCCGCAATTTCGCCGCTCCCTTCCCTGCCAGAGAAGCCATCCAGGTGGCCTGCCTGCCCAAAAACGGGCTGGTGGAAATCTCTGTGATTGCAATGAGGTAGACCCCTTGAGCATCACCACAAAATGCGGGGACAAGGGCAAAACTTCGCTGTATACCGGAGAACGTGTCTCCAAAAGCGATGCGCGCGTGGAAGCCTATGGCGCTCTGGATGAACTGGATGCCTTTATCGGCGAAGCCAAACACCATTTAAGCGAAGACCCGGAAGCACACAAGCTGCTGATCGATATTCAAAACCGGCTTTACCGGGTGATGGGAGAGCTGGCCACACCTGATGGCTCCTACCCTATGCCCCTGTGTGAGAGAGAAGTGGATGAGATCACAAACAGCATTCATCACTATGAAAAACAGCTGGATCTCAAAGGCTTTGTGATCCCCGGTGCCTGCCTTGCCAGCGCCAGGCTGGATATCTGCAGAACTGTGGCCCGCAGGGCTGAACGCAGAGTTACCGCCCTCGCCATTAGCACCGAAGTATCCCCTTTTTTACAGAAATACGTAAACCGGCTGTCTGATCTTTTTTACATCCTGGCGAGACATATCGAAGACCAAAAAGGAGTCTTGACCTATAAGAGCAAGCCCCAAAAGGGTTGTGAGGAAATGAACCGATAAAACAAGAATATTATAGTAGAAAAAGGAGAAAATAATGTATAAGATAGT
>CAXZAB010000096.1:0-8164 GCA_964293715.1 uncultured bacterium
GGGGGTTGAGGAGGTTGAGAGAGTTTAGAAGGTTTTGCAGAAGACCGCTCTCTGACTACTTTTCTCCAACGACAATTCTAAATTTCACATCCTACATTCTACATTTAATCTTCTTCCTTCCTTGTTTGATGTCGTAGAGATGACGTGGGGATGGCAGGAATAAATGCTGGTATATGCAGCTGATCTTTACGATATGTTATAGAGGGAGGGGAATCGGGGACAAGTTTTGTGAAATGAGATGGTGAGATTATTGGGATATGAAGAGAGGTTTTCAGTGTTATCGGCACCGATTTGGAGAGGGGTTTTAGGGCGGAACAGAGTCCGCCCCTACAGTAAGGCAGGAACCGGGGTTCCTGCCTTATTATTTATGATTTCGTTATGTTAGTTTAGAAAAAGCATAGTTTCACCAGAATCGCGACCAACAATGCGGAATTTATGATGAGCCAGATCGTTACCCGCCTGGCTATCTGCATATAAGTATCCCGGTTATGTTGGACTTTGCGTTCCAGACGCACCATCATATGTTCTATAGTTGCCAATTTCTCAGCAGATTTATCTGTTTTTCGGATGCTTTCATCGTGGCTCACATTCCTTCTGAACTGTCTGAAGAGCTCAAACAACAAGGGAATAAAAGCGGGCATGAAACGGCTAAGACCTGGTTTTTCCATAATTTCTCCCTAAAATTTGTAGCCTAAGTTCAGGTAATGAGTAGGATTGAGTACAGAGTGGTAGGTAAAGGCATAATCCAAGCTCACGCCTTCGAGCACGAAGGTGGCACCGGCAGTATAAGTAGCTGGGTTTTGATGCACGCCAAAGCGCAGGTACAGAGGTTCAAAGAGCCGTGCTTCCACTCCGCCCATAAATTCGGTGGTCTCTGCAAAGTCCTTTTTGACTTCTACGGAGGTAGTCACTCCGTCATAAGGCATATAGGAGATTCCCATAGCCATAGTGCTGGGCAGTTTCATCTGATTTTCAAAACCCATCTTGGCTTGTCCCAGATTGGTGAGGGCAAAGCCGACCTTGGTGCGGGTATGCAAAAGAGCGGTTACGCCCAGATCAAAACCAAAGGCATCATCGCTTTCATCACTATCGTCAAAGGTGAGATGGTAGTAATTCACATTGTAGCCGACATTGATGGTGGAATGGATATCTTTTTGCAGGGTAATGCCATGAGACAGACTCCAGATTTGCTCTCCCATGAGAGTGTAATCTTCAAAGTCCACATCCAGCATACGAATTCCAATGCCCAGGGTTCCAAACTTTTTAGGTAACTTGGCACCCAAAGCCAGAGTTTTATATTGTGAGAATTCCTCGCCATTTAATTGGGCAAAACCGATTTTGGCTTCATAGCCCAGATCGGCCAATCCGGCAGGATTGAAGAAGATGGTGTTCGCATCGTCTGCGACGGCCACAAAAGCGCCACCCATACCACGGGCTCTGGCAGAGCTTTGGTAATCATCATATACTCCCAAGAGCAGGGCGCAGGGAATCAGGATCAGGCTAAGTAATAATATTTTCTTCATTGTTATACTCCCTATTTGAGACGTGATTTGATCACGATGGGTTGCACTGTGTTGTTTCTTTTGCCGCTCTCGCGATTGCTGATTTCAGCATGGCAGTAATACAGACCAGGAGCCAGCAATTTCATATTGCTGTCACGTCCATTCCAGCTGATGCGTTCGATGCCGGTGGGAGACGTGAAATTCTGATGTACAGGAGTGGCTACCAGCCTGCCTTGAGCGTCATATATGCGGATCACAGCCCGGGCTAAAAAGCCGGTGGTAGTTCCGTATTCGATATTTATCTTTTCATTCATGGAAGGATCAAAGACGTTTTTGCTGCTTTGGTCGGTTCCTATGTTCAGGTGAACTTTATTGCCGCTGATTTTGACCATCAGCTTGCCATTTGTCAAAGAGTTAATGTTCACATCATCATAACGGAAATCTTCCAGATAGATCGTAATGTCACCATAATTCTTGGGTTCGAATTTTAGCTTGATCAAGACGGCATCATCCGTTTCTGAGCTGAGATTATCCTGCCCGCCATAATGAAGGGTAATGATATCACCAGCATCAGAAATGGTCTGGGTGGGATTGAAGAGACTGAGGCTACCGGAGATTTCATAGCCCTGATACTTGACCTGGGTGGGATCGATGCGGAAGGTCATTCCATATTCGCGGATACCCCACTCATTTTTGAGCTTACTGGTATAGACATTCAAGATATTGATCTCATCCATGGTCGCGTTGGGTTCGGTGCCGATTCTGATGGCGGCATGGCTCACATCATCCACTTTGAGCATATCACTGGCATTACGAGGCAGGATTTTGTAGCCCGCTACGCTGTGAAAATCTACCACGCCCTGAATCTGACTCCACCATTCGCCTACAACGATTTGTGAGACCTGAGGAGCATAGAGGACATCATCTACCATAGACTGCACATTGCTGCTGTCTGCTATTTTATACTGGCCATAGCTGTCCATGGTGCTTTTGATCTGGACGTCGTTAAAGCGCACCAAGACGCCCTCGTATTGTTCCGAACGGCTGTTGTTAAAGGGCAAATCGTTTGTGGACAGAGTTGTTATCGGAATCGGATTGTTTGAGGACAAGACCTCGCTGGCGGTAACGTTTGTTAATTCGGTGAGATTAAAATACTCAGTCACGGTTCCGGTAAGCAGCACCATATCACCCAGTTCCACCCGGTTGCTGGTATTGCCATGAAACACATAAAGTCCGCTCCAAGGGCCTCCGCCGGGATCGCCAATGTAAAAGGCTGAACCAGGGTTTTTGGCAGTCACGATACCTTGAACGGTCACAGATTGACCATTATATGGTGAATCGCCGTTGGGATTATCTGTATATTGGATGTCATAGCAGCTAAGCTGGGCCATGAGTCCCACAGATAATGTAAGGGCTAAAATACTGATAAGGATTCTTTTCATTTATATCTCCTTGGTATGTACGTCTTGCAAATTTTGCCCCTGTGCCTCAGGTTCAACTTTGGCGGTGGGAGCGTCCTTGATAAAAAATAGATCTATAATCAGAAGGCAGACAGCGATAAAGATACAGCTATCCGCTACATTGAAGATTGGAAAGCGTTCCATGATGAAATCCGGAAAGTCCACATTGATAAAATCTGTAACTCCGCCCAGCATAATGCGATCGATCAGGTTTCCCAAGGCACCGCCCATCACCAAGCCAAAAGCCACGACCTGAATGCGGTGGGTGCTTTTATGCAAAAGATAGACGATGAAGATGAGCGCAAGGAGGGTGGTGGCGATAAAAAACACGCGGTTTGTCACATCGCTGGAAAATCCCAGGCTGAAGGCCGCTCCGGTGTTATTTACATGGGTAAGTAAAAAGGTGTCGCCAAAGATATTCTCCAGCACAGGCACACTATGAAACAGCTCAATATTCAGGCGCACCAACAATTTGGTGATTTGATCAGCCAAAAGTACGATCATCATGATCAGATAAGCCGGGGCAATTTTAAGTTTTGTCTTCATAAATCAGCGTCTTCGTTTGCGCTTTTTGGTCTCCATTTTCTCTTTGCACTCTATACACAAAGTGGCATAAAGGATCATCTGCAAGCGTGCATCGGGGATCATTTCCCCACACATCTCACAAAAGCCAAAGCGTTCTTCGTGTACCCGGCGCATGGCGTCATTCAGCTTACGGATCTTTTCACGCTCGTTTTCCATCATCATTGCAGTATGTTCCATGTAGTTCGTATCCGAGCCTTGATCGGCCTGATGATAGGCATAAGAAGAAAGATCCCCGCTGTTTTCACGGGCTCCCACGCTCTGTTCCTTATTGATACTCTCTACGTAGGCCTTACTTTCTTCAAGTTCCTTACGAATCAAATCTTCAAAGAACTTCAGCTTCTCGGCGGAAAGTTTCTTTATAGCCATAATTCTCTCCTAATCTTGTCTCTTAGTGTCACTGATATTCCATAGAATAAAAACTACTGTCTTATGTCAATATAAAACTATGCCAGCCGGGCTATGAACTCCGTAAGGACTTGTTTTAATTGCTTGGAAGCCTTGCCCGCATGGCGTCTAATCTCCTCTTGAGAATGCGCGAGCGAATGGAAAAGATTGCTATAATTGGTCACAATCGAATATGCCAGCACTCTGATACCCGCATGGCGTGCCACGATTACCTCCGGCACGGTGGACATACCTGCCAGATCTGCACCCCAAGAGGCGAAAGCAACGCATTCTGCCTTGGTTTCAAGGCTGGGACCGGTCACTGCCAAATAGACGCCTTTAAAGGTCTCAATTTTGTTCTGCTTGGCGTATTCATCACAGATCTGACCGTACTCCGGATCATAAAGTTCGTTCATGGAAGGGAAACGTTCTCCCAAGTCTTCAATATTCTCTCCAATCAGAGGATTTATACCCATGAAATTGATGTGATCCGTAATGCGGACGATGCTGCCTGGTGGCAGCTCTTTGCGCAGGCTGCCTGCGGCATTGGTCACAATCAGGGTTTTAACGCCCAAAGCGGCCATCACGCGGGTGGGAAAAACCACTTTGGCCATGGGATGTCCCTCATAAAAATGAAAGCGTCCCTGCATGAGCAATACTGCTTTGCCAGAGATATCCGCCAAAATCAGGTTACCCTTGTGGGAAGGTGCCGTGCTCTGTACAAAACCGGGAATCTCCCGGTAAGGGATAGTCTTCAAAATCTCAAATTCATCAGCCAGATCGCTGAGTCCGGTGCCCAGAATGATTCCAATCTGAGGCTGCCGGGGCAGCCGCTCTTTTAGCCAATTTGCAGTTTCTATATATGTCATTTGTTTTCTGTCTCCGTATTTCTGTGTATTATTTCTTCTTTTATCTGTTTAAATTCGCCATCCATCAGCTGTTCGGTATCTTTGCTGAGCAAGGGATCCTTGCTGATGCGATCCTGGAAACTTTGCAACTCCACCCTGAATTGCATCAGGAATTGCCGTTTCTGCTCTTTGATGGATAGATATTGGTGTTCCAGCAGGCTGAGATGCTGCTTGGCATCATTGATAGCCCGTTTGGCCTTCAATTCGGATTCATGGATAATGTTTTCCGCTTCTTTGCGGGCATTTGCGATGATATCCGCCTTAGTTTTTTCGGCGAAAACCAGAGTGCGGCTGATGAGCTCTTCTCTGCGTTTGAGGTCTTCCACTGCAGAAGAGGCTGTAACCGCTTCCTGTTTTACCTCATATTGCTGCTGATCGCGCCTGGCAATATCGCGTTCCTGACGCTGGAGCCGGTCTTCCATCTCATCTGCCATCTGCTCCAAAAAAGCACGAACCTCTTTTTTGCTGTATCCGAACATCTGTCCGGAAAATTCTTGATGTCGTATGTCCAAGGGGAGTAAAGACATGCATTCCTCCTAATTACAAAATGCTGATTAAAATCTTACGCAGGATGTTTAAGAGAAGATAAGCCACGATGGGCGAAAAATCAAGTCCCATATTTGGCATTATATTCCGGATGCGGCCCAAAAGGGGCTCGGTGAATATGTATAGAAAACGCATTATCTGGCTGGTAGGATCTCGAATAATCCAACTGGCGAGCACCCGGGCCAGGATAATATAGTTATAGATACCTATCAGGGTTATGAGCGAACGCAGTAGAATCGAGCTAAGGGAAACTTGCATCATGTTATCACCTCATGGCAATTTCGGCAACGAGCTTCATAAGCTTCGATGGAGCCCACCAGGATTTGTCCGTTTTGGTGGATGGTGCGCTGTGTACGGTTTGCAGGGTTGCCGCATTTTACACAAATGGCCAGATTCTTGGTCACGTATTCTGCTATAGCCAAAAGCTGAGGCATACTGCCAAAGGGATTGCCTTTATAATCCTGATCCAGACCGGCCACGATCACACGGTATCCCTGATCCGCCAGGTCATTACAAATGCCTACTATGGATTCGTCAAAAAACTGTGCTTCGTCGATGGCGACAATCTGAGTATCTTCCTGAAGATGAGTGTAAATTTCGGATACTTCGCCGATCGGTATCGAAGGGGCCTGCATATTTGAATGTGAAACAATGTTGTTTTCATCATAACGGTTATCGATAATAGGCTTGAAAACTATCACTTTTTGCCTGGCATATTCTGCCCTGCGAATTCTGCGAATCAGCTCTTCAGTCTTACCGCTAAACATACTGCCGCAGATCACTTCAATCCATCCCGTTTTTTGGTTTATAATATTCACTGTGTATCTCCCACAGGGAAAAATCCCTATATCTCCAAGCTCTAATAAGAGGGAATTTTGTCAAATGCTTTGTCACAATAAACTCCAAATACTGGGTAAAATCTGTTTGATTCAGGGAATTTTCGGCATATATCCAGCAGCATAATTGCTTTAATTGCCTGATGTACAATCGTTTTCTGCTATGAAATTAGACTTAGGTCGGAAAGGATATTAGAGTGGAAACTAAAGTTGCCAAAATCACATAAAACAGGGTTTGTTAAATAAAGAGATAGCTTTTGGCAGGGTGATAGGACTGGTGATTGAGTTTCAAGCTGTTGTTTTAGCGGTTTTAGAGTGTCGCCTAACTCTGATCAGTGCTGATCCCGGTATTTTATACGAAAAGAATTCTGGTAGTTTTCAGGTGTTTCTTTTCCAGTGCACTGCAAAACTGCTTCATCAGGTTTCGTCTGATCTCCAGATCCTTGGGTAAAGCCGGGTCTTGATGAGCTTCGTTGATCTTGGTACCCACTACAAATTCTATGATATCACTATCCAACAAAATCGAAAGCAAACGCTTCACGGCGTTATTCGGCATATCATCGATAGGGATATCTTCTTCCAGGGCTCGCAGGGCACGGGAAAGTGTGATGGTACCCTCGGTCACGAGGTCAAAGCCTTCCATATCCGCAGTAGGTGGAATATCTCCCCCACTCCTGACTTCATTGAGGTTTACCTTTACGGGTGTGTTCAGTTCACGGGATAAAATGGCTGAGGTCGTGCCGCCACAGATGATCTTGCGGCCTTTGAAGTCTCTAGCAATTTGGGCTAAGACGACATCGTGCTCCTTCTTATAAGGAGGGCCGGTAAGCAACAAAGTACGACGTGGATTTCTGAGATACAAGGCAGCACAGCTGATATCATCGGCAGCAGTGTTGGAGTCGTACTCTCTGGCTTTACGGGCAATGCTTTTGGAGATGTCTCTCGCCGAAATGGAGCGGTTTGTCTTCAGCAAAGACAGTACATAGTTCTCTACACCGCTTTCTTGCCAACCCAGCGGAAAATAAGGCAAGCCCATCCCGCATTGAGTTACTCCGTCCGAATAATACACGATCCGGTCTTCGGGAATCAGCTGGATATCCGAATAGTACAAATTACTTTTCCGGAAAGTCTTGATGGAGATTTCTTGTTTTTCTACTTTTACAATCTTTTGATCTCTCACCAATACGTAGGGAGGATTGTCGTGTTCGATAATTCTCACGTGGCCATTGTGTTTGGCATCGATAATAGTGAAGGTGCTGTAGCCGATATTACGGTATGAGCACACAGGCAGAGTTTCCAAAATGATCTCGGCAGCACGTTTGATATCCATCTTGGAAGAGATAAAGCCCGCCGCCATGGTGGTGGTAAGAGTGGCCAGCACATTGGCTTTGATGCCGCTGCCCAAACCATCTGCCAATACGCAGATGATGCCGTCGTCGTTTTTTACACTGAGAAAGCTATCGCCACAAGCGTGGTAGCCGTGTTTACAGATTTGATAGTAGTCGGCTTCCAGGAAATAATCCATTTTGTGATTATCCCTTTTTTCCAAAACTCTTGATTATCGAGGAAAGCAGCACTTCGCTATCGGCTGCGTTTTCGCCCAAAAGGAATGCAATCTGCTGCACAGTGGAGAGATTTTTACGCATTACTTCGCTGGCTTTGTCAATGATCTGTTCGCGCTGTATCACAGGTTCGGTGATATCTTGCAGAATACCACCCAAAACATGATGTTTTTGGATGGAAAACAGTGTGAGCCTGAGGATCTTGCCATTTTGCCGGATGTCCTGCACCTTGGCCGTGGTACCTTCTTTGATAGCTTTGGCAAAGAGATCATGAAAGTCTATGATGCGCTCCAGATAAGCGCCTTCAAGATCCGGATCTGCTTCTGAGATGATGCTGGCGTCGCCACCGATTATCTCTACGAAACGCCGGTTGGATTCGAT
>CAXZAB010000097.1:0-8061 GCA_964293715.1 uncultured bacterium
TCAAATATATCGCAATATGGCTATCTCCGTTCTAAGAAGCAGGTTGCATGAATTGATGGTCCTCAGTGCACAGCATTTATCAATGACTTAGGTGTGAGAAATGTTAGTTCTTACTTGACAGAAATCTGTAATAGATATTAAGTGGCAGCATACTGAAGCAATGCTTCAAAGTACATAGAGTGTAATTTAGCCTGTGAGATTAACGGCAGGTAATTCTTACCGTTAATCTCATGGAAAAAATGAGTTGATTTAGGTGGGCAAGGCAGTATATGTGGGTCTTGCATTAGGGAAATAATTTCGAAACGAGAACGGGTTGGTGTTTTCTTACGACAGCCCTTTAATTTTAAACCAAAATTAAACAACAATAAAATAGGAGTTAACATGAAAAAGTGTTTACTTAAAGCAATGTTTGTGGCCATGATTATGGTCATTTCTGCATTCGCTTGGGGACAAAGCATCTTTTACGAAGAGCCTTTTGACACGAACGAAGGTTGGACTTTAGAATCCAACTGGTCGATTACCGGAGGTGCTCTCACATTAGGCTGGTCGCCTTCAATCACTAATTACGATCTCTCGGCAACTTCGCCGGATATCATTGTTCCGGCTACTGCTGGGGATATGGTCGTCAGCATGTACCTCAATGATTTCAGCACTCAGGGCAACCCTCCTGAAACCTTCGAAATCATCGTGGTCGCGGGTGGCGTCAATAATATTTTGTGGTCTTATTCTTCAGTTGGCGATTGGGGAGTGACAGGTGGACAAGATTTAACCCTGCCTCTTGCCTCTTATGCCGGCCAAACCATCCAACTGAAGTTCCGTTCTCACGGAGCAACCACCTTTAACTACAACTATTGGTACATTTATGATATTAAAGCGTATGCCAGCCTAAATACAGACTTGGCTGCGACTACGCTGACAGGTGTTTCCACACCTTCAATTAATAGCCAGTATCCTTATGTGGTTTCTGTGCGTAATACCGGGCTCACCACTGTGAGTAACTACACTGTGAAACTGATGCAAACCGGTGATGTGGAGCTGGGCTCCGCTACTGGCACCTCCATTGCCCCTCAGGAAATCATCGAATACACCATTCCCTGGACTCCCACCGTGCTCGGTGACACCCAGATTTGGGGTAAGGTCATAGCCACTGGCGATGAAAATCCTAACAACGACCAAACAGCTCACATGACTGTAAGTGTGATGGAAGCAGGCCTGCTGGTAGCCGAAATCGGCACCGGTACTGCCACAAATACCAATACCGGTTCTCCTTCGCCTTACGGCACTTGGTATAAATCTTTCCGTCAACAGCTACTGTACACAGCAGACGATTTCTTTGCTGCCGGCGCAGCACCAGGGCTTATTTCTGCTCTTGCTTTCAACGTGCAATCTATAGACCAATGCACGCCTATGACGAACTTTACAATTCGTCTGAAGCATACAAGCCAAACAGCATTTACCACCACTTTCGAAACCGGTGATTATACCACTGTGTGGCAAAGAGCGTCATTCATGCCGACTGATGCTTGGAATGTCCACAATTTTGATACGCCTTTCATGTGGGACGGCGCCTCAAACCTGATCGTTGAAATCGTTACCGATATGGTAACCGGAGCTTATGCCCGCAACGCTTTGGTTTATTATTCTCCCACCAGTTTCGCAAGCTCACTGCGTTCACAGAGCGACTCTGTCAATAGCAGCACTGCAACCACAGGCAGCCTTTTAAGTAACCGCTCCAACATCCGCCTCTTCATGACTGTAGAAGGAATGGGATCTATCAATGGAACCGTTACTGCAGGTGGAAGCCCTCTGCAAGGTGCTGATGTCGTAGTGGAAAACACTTTGTTCGCAGCTGTCAGCGCTGCTGATGGAACTTACAGCCTTCCCTTCGTGCCACAAGGTGCACAAACTGTAAGCGCCACCAAACACGGTTATAATGAAATAAGCCATAACGTGACCATCGTGGAAGATCAGGCCCTCACTCAGGACTTTGCTCTGAGCCTCCTGCCGCAGGTCGCAGTGACTGGCAGAATAGTGGGCAGCGATGCCCCTACTGTCGGTATTGCTGATGCCAGCATCACTCTGAGTGGCTATGAAGCTTATACAGCCAATACAGATGCCTCTGGCAACTTCACCATTCCGGATGTATTCACCGGACACACCTATAACTACACTGCAGCAGCTCTTGGTTATGCCGGTGCTACAGGTGAACTCGTGGTGGGAACTACCGCCGTGAATATGGGTGATATCATTGTAAACGAAGTAGCCTTCCCTCCTCATGGTGTAGTAGCTACACAGTCTGCCAACTTCCAGAGCGTGGACGTAACCTGGGAAACACCAGTTCCCGGCGGCGGCACCTTTGAAGATAGCTTTGAAGATTATGCAGATTTCGCTACAGAATTTGGCGATTGGACTACACATGATATAGATGGTTCTGCAACCTTCGGTTTCTCTGGGATTTCTTTCCCAGGTTCTGGAACCGCCATGTCTTACCTCATCTTCAATCCCAACAGTACCGTACCCCCGTTGGATGGCCATCCTGGCCACAGCGGTGACAAGTATGCCGCCTGTTTTGCTTCCACTACTCCTCCCAATAATGACTGGTTGATTACACCACAGGTCATGGGTGGCGGAGAAGCAAGATTCTGGGCAAAGACCTATATGGATTACGGTATGGAGCGCTTCAAAGTAGGCGTATCCACCACCGGAACAGCTCCTGCTGATTTCACTATCATCAGTGGCGCCAACTATGTGGAAGCTCCTCTGGTATGGACTGAATTTGTCTATGATCTGGGTGCCTATACTGGCCAACAGATCCATGTAGGCGTTCAGTGCGTATCCAACGACTGCTTCATCTTCTTCGTAGATGATTTCTACGTAGGTGATGCCCGCATCCGCACAGCGTCTGACGCTCTGCAGAGTGGTTCTGCTCAGGCTTCTGCCCACACAATGGGCGCCATGGCAGAACGTGCTTCAGTCACCCCGAATCCAGTGAAATTCTTAAGCCCCACTCCCAGAAACAACGCCCGCGCCCTCACAGGCTACAAGGTGTACCGTCTTCTGGCACAAGATCAGGCTAACGAAGCTAACTGGACCACCCTTACTACCAATACCATTACCCCTCTTCAGTATGCAGACAGCTCTTGGGGCCCTCTGCCTTCTGGTGTCTATAAATATGCTGTAAAAGCATTTTATACAAATAACGTAATGTCTCCTGCAGCTTTCTCTGCTGAGATTCATAAAGGCATGATGGGGACCTTAAGTGGAACCGTATCCGAATTTGCCACAGATCTGCCAGTCGGAGACGTTACCATCACCGCCGGTGAGTACAGTGGACCCTCCACTGCCACTGGTACATATACCTTTGCAGTATATGGCGGAACCTATGAAGTTACTGCCACCAAAGCCGGATATCAGTCTGCCTCTCAAGCTAACGTCGTAATCACAGGAAACCAGACCACTACTGTGGACTTTATCCTTACCGAGATTACTTTGCCTCCTGCTGCCGTACAGGCTGAAGAAGCAGGTGCAAACGTGAACCTGACTTGGATGGAGCCCGGTACAGCCGGTGGCGAATGGATTCACTACGACAGTGGTGAAAATGATGACAGCATCGGAACTGGCGGCGCGGCCAACTTTGACGTAGCCGTACGCTACCCGCCCAGTGCTCTCACCGAATATGCCGGAATGAGCCTGCATGCCCTCAAGGTATGGCCTGCTCAGGCTGGGACTTTCACTCTGAAAGTATGGACCGGTGGAACTCCCGCTGCTCCTGGCGCTCTGGTCGTGGAACAAGCTTTCACTCCAGTGCTGGATACTTATAACATGGTCGAGCTCAACAATCCTGTGACCATCACAGGTTCTGAAGAGCTGTGGTTTGGCTACAATTGCAACGTAGGCGGCGGTTATCCTGCCGGTTGTGATGCCGGTCCTGCTGATGAAGGCTTTGGCAACATGATGTTCTTCAACGGCGAATGGGATACCCTGAATAATTTGGGTGCTGGCCTGAACTACAACTGGAACATCCAAGGCTACGTGGGCTACAGCGGTCCAGGTCGCGACGGCCTGATGCCCCTCAATGCAAAAATGAATATAGAAACGCACAACGCCGAACGTGCCCTTGACGGTTACAAAGTATGGCGTCTGTTGCAAGGACAAGAATCCAACGAAGCACAGTGGGCTACCCTTACTCAGAATCCGATCAGCGCTACCGCTTATCAGGATACTGCCTGGGAAACCTTACCTGATGGCACTTACAAATGGGCAGTGAAAGCCGTTTATACCGGTGGAGCACTCTCCAATACCGCTTTCTCCAATGGTCTGCAAAGACTTACCGAGATCGGAACGGTTGCCGGCTTTGTACGTAATATGGATAATCAGCCCATCAATGGCGCTACTGTCACCGCCGGAACCTATACTGCCACCTCAAACGCCAACGGCGCTTACAGCATGGCAATTCCTGCCGGTACTCACAGCTTGACTGCCACTCATCCGAATTATTCGGCTATGACGCAGACAGGCGTGATCGTGGTAACTGGACAGACCACTACGGTGAACTTCCAGCTTCCCGCCAGCGCAGTTGTTCTGGAAGATAGTTTCGAAAGTTATCCGGATTTCGCCCTCACCTTCGATCCTTGGATTCTGCTGGACGTCGATCAAAGTGGTACCTATGGCTTGACCAATACCACTTGGCTGAATGCCTATGAGCCTATGGCCTACATAGTCTTCAATCCAAGTGCCACGGTCCCACCAGTCTCCACTGCTGAACCGCATACTGGCGACAAGTACGCTGCCAGTTTCGGTGCCACTACTCCTCCAAACAATGACTGGTTGATCACCCCTCAGTTCAATGGTGGCGGTGAAATAAAATTCTGGGCAAGAACGTTCCATCCGGATTACGGCTTCGAAAAATTCAATGTTGGCGTATCTACTACTGGAACCAATCCTGCTAACTTCACTATGCTCAATGGAGCAAGCCCTGTGGAAGCACCCTTGACATGGACTGAATATGTCTATGATCTCGCTGCTTATGCAAATCAGGATATCCACGTGGGAATCCAATGTGTATCTCATGATGTCTTCATCTTCATGGTGGACGATGTGTCCATCACTGCCGGTGTGGGCGTTGAAGATGGTGTAGCTCCTGTTTACACCACTCAGCTTAAAGGCAACTATCCGAACCCCTTCAATCCTGAGACCACCATCAGCTTTAGCGTGAAAGATGCTGGTCCTGTGAGCGTCGAAATCTACAACGTCAAAGGCCAGCTTGTTCAGAAGCTTGTCAATGATGTAAGAGATGCCGGTGACCACACTGTGGTTTGGAATGGTACAGATAATAATGGTCGCGCTGTTTCCAGCGGTGTTTACTACTACAAGATGAATACCGGCAAATACAGCTCCACCAAGAAAATGATCATGATGAAATAATCTAACTGCCGGGCGCGTCCCACCGCTATGAGCCATCAAAAGCTCAGAGCAGGACAACCCCAAACAATAAATAAAAGGGAGCTCCCAATTGGGGGCTCCCTTTGTTTGTGCATACGATCATCCCGTAGCGTTGGCTTCAGCCAGCGGTGCCGCTGATTTTAACCCGACTTTACCACCCCACCTCCCAAAACAGCTATTTTTGAGGCTTTTTAGACCTGCACTTTGACTGCACTTGCAAGCATAGTGCTGCGTAATGACATGATATACAGACGTATAGCACTTTGTGTTGTTTGATCAAATATAGTTATATGGCAATTAATATGGCGAATTAGCGATTGTTGTCCCCCATAAAAGCAATATTTAACTTGACGGATTAAATGACCTGCCAATAGTGGGTTTCATGTTTATAAAGAAAGTAATCAAAACCTACAAAAACACCGGTAAAACATATACCGAATATCGCTTTGTGCGCGGCTATCGTAGCAGTGCCGGTCCAAGGCATCAGACCTTGATGACAGCGAGGGATATACCCTTACCGGAAACACAATGGAAGCTTTTGACAGGCACCATGGAAGCCATACTTCACAATGAGCAGGTGCTGTTTGTTGATGAAAATGTTGAGGCGTTGGCCAGGTGTTACAGTAATAGGATCCTGGCAAAACACCCGGAGTTTGGCCAACAAAGCAGCAGTCTGGGACGAACCGGAGAAGTGGATGATTTGGTTTATAAAAGCAGCCTTCGGGTCTTCAATGACCGGTCTTTTGGGCCGGAATACCTAGCTTACTCCATGTATCAGCGTTTGGGTTTTGATGACTTATTTAAGAAGCTTGGCATCGCAGAGCGTCAGAGGAAGCTGATGAGTTTATCCGTTATTGGCAAGCTGGTAGACCCCAAAAGCGAGAACGCAACCAGACTTTGGGCTCGTGAGCTGAGTGCCATTGATGAGCTTTTAGAAGAAGACCTCAGTAGGCTTGGGCACAATTCATTGTACCGGATCAGCGATACTATTTTCAAGCATAAAGATGAGATTGAGACCCATCTCTGCGCAAAAGAGCGTAGTATCTTTAATTTGAAAGAAAGCCTATGTTTGTATGACCTGACTAACACCTTTTTGGAAGGGAGTGCGAAATCCATCCCCAAAGCAAAGTTCGGCCGTTCAAAAGAGAAGCGCAGTGATTGTCGTCTCCTGACCTTGGGAATGGTGGTGGATGAACTTGGTTTCTGTAAAAAGACTAATGTCCTGGAGGGCTCAGTAAGTGAGCCTCACACTCTGCAAGAAATGATCGAGAGTCTTTCTACTAACCTGGAGCAAGATCACTTCCCTACTGTAGTCATGGATGCCGGAATAGCCACCAAAGAGAATTTAGACTATCTTAGGACAAAGGGTTATCACTATCTATGCGTTTCCAGAACCAAGCCATTGGCAGACCCAAACATAGACCCGGCTGCGTTGAAAATGGTGCACAAGGATAGATATAATCTTGTGCAAGCTCAGATCTTCAAAACAGATGATGAGCTCTTACTATACTGTCACAGCCAGAAAATGGAAAGCAAAGAGCGTGCCATGCAAGATAGTTATTCACGACGTTTTGAAGATGATCTGGAAAAAATAATAGCCAGTCTCAGTAAGAGATACAGTAATAAGAATTACGGCAAGATCATGCAGAGGATCGGGCGCTTGAAAGAGCGTTATTCTTCAATAGGCAGGTTCTATAATATTGAGGTCACCGAGACGAACGGTACTGTGGTTTCTATCGAATACCACAAGGTAAAGCAAGAAGAGGAAGAAGATCGTTTCTCCGGTTCATATTGGCTGCGTAGTAGCTATTCTGAATGGGATGAGCAGCAAATATGGGATACTTACATGATGCTGAACCGGATAGAAGCTGCGTTTCGCAGCCTGAAACATGAATTAGCCTTCCGTCCCATCTACCATAGCACAGAAAAACGGGCAGAAGCCCATATCTTCATTGCTGTCCTAGCTTACCACCTTCTGAACTCTATTTGTCTGCAATTACGCCAGAATGGGATAAATGAATCTTGGAATACCGTTAGAGCCAGAATGTCCACTCACAGAAGAGTTAGTATTACAGCTATGAGTAGAGATAACACTACTGCATTAGAACGTATTACCAGCTCTGCAGAACCATACCATCTGAAAATATACAAAGCCCTAAACATGAGTCCCAACCCTGTTATAAAAGCTCTGAAAAATCGAAAAATGTAGTCCCCACGAAATTCTCATGTGATTGCAGGACAGGTGTGTAAATACTCAAGGTGGTAAAGTTGGGTTAATCGGTAAATAATATTGTCTTTCTATATCTACCCACCATTTCCCTGCCCCCAGCAGATAACTGCTGGGAAAAGGCAAATACAATATGAGTCCGGAGGATGACACCTGAAACACAGCTCAACCCAAACCCACAAAAAAACCCCGGCAAGTTAATCCGCCGGGGCTTTTTATCGGTTAAATATTTATCCGATTTCATCATTGGCTGATGGCCTATGATCAGGGCAATCTCTCCCAAATCCCTTCATACATCTGCCAGCCATCTTCGGTCTTGGCGAGCGTGATGCTGAGCCGGGCATTGATTTCATTTTTGTGCACATACATCTGCCACCCGGAGTCAACTCTAT
>CAXZAB010000098.1:0-7988 GCA_964293715.1 uncultured bacterium
GCTCAGATTAGCGGTGCCAAGCTTATAATAAGGGTGTAAGAAAAGACACTTAATAGCTGGCCTATGATTTCTCTTTCCAACCTTTAGGTGCCAAAGGTTCTTGTGGATCTGGTTCGTCTCCCAGAGTGCCCCGTACATATCTTTCAAAAACATCCAGAAACTTGCTCTCGTAGGGGTATCTATAATCCTTCACAATCCATAAACGGGACTCCCTGACCTCATCTTTGCTACCCAAAACACTTCCCAGCCATTCTTTTGTTGGTTTATCTATTTTCTTCTTATTGGCTTGAGATAACAGGCCAATAGAATTACTTTCGATATAAGCCCTATCACTGTATTTCGAGCTATCATCCAAAATCTTCACGTAAAGGATTGACATTTTATCAATATGTTCAGATACTAATTCCTTAATATTCTTTTCTGTAACAAGATCAAGCTTATGGTCTCGATACCAGTCTTCAATTAATGTTTTATCATAACTAGCCTCACTCGCTAATGAAACGCCCAAAAGTCTTCGGAATGCAGAAGTCTTATGTGACCTCGTATGCTTTACTAATCTGTCCTTTAAAGTCGCATGTGATTTCTTCTGGACTTGATGAGTGCCTACTCGGACAACTCGCAGTTTTTTTGTTTTGTACCTAAATTCAGCGGGTTCAAAAATGAAGTAAACACCTTTTTCAGGAAGGTCTTTCCCCTTGATATCTTTGAAGGTAATCTCACCAAATTTATCATGCAACTTGTCGATACAATGATAAAACCTTGTGTAATCTTCACGTAGATTTGGGTTCTTTCTGGATTTGTCATCGTGGTGTTTTTCCAGCATCACTTGGTCTTCTGTCTTCTTACATTCCATGATTTGTTCTCCTCTTAAGAGTGTTTTGTGCTACTCGCTTTCAAAAATAACACATCATCTTACTTGCCAATAAGAATATAGAGCAAGCCACGTGCTTGCTCTATATTGCTTTATATAATTTGTTAAAATGGCCTATTTATTTCACATGAAAATTATCCAAGAACTGCTGCAAAATCACAGCCCGGCTGGGATGCCGCAGTTTCCTGAGCGCCTTATCCTCAATCTGGCGGATTCTCTCACGCGTGACCTGGAAGATATTGCCTACTTCTTCCAGAGTACGGTGATAGCCGTCATCGATGCCAAAGCGGAGGCGGATCACTCTTTCTTCACGGGTGGTGAGGGTTTTGAGTACTTCATCCACCTGTTTTTTGAGCAGGCTGCGTTCGGCCAGGCGTTCCGGTGAGATGATGGTACGGTCTTCGATGAAGTCGCCCAAGAGGCTATCCTCGTTATCGTGGCCGATGGGTTTATCCAGCGACACCGGTTCTTTGGAGATAGAGAGGATGTTTTTTACCTTCTCTACAGGGATATCGAGCACTTCGGAGATCTCTTCCGGATAGGCGGCGCGCCCCAGTTTCTGCATAAGGCGCCTGGAGGTGCGGTTGATCTTGTTGATGGATTCGATCATGTGCACGGGGATACGGATGGTGCGGGCTTGATCTGCAATGGCACGGGTGATGGCCTGGCGTATCCACCAGGTGGCGTAGGTACTGAATTTGTAGCCTTTGCGATAGTCATATTTTTCCACAGCGCGCATCAGTCCGGTGTTCCCTTCCTGGATGAGGTCGAGAAATTCGAGGCCACGATTGTTATAGCGTTTGGCAATAGAAATTACCAGGCGCACGTTGGCTTCGATCATTTCATTATGGGCTTTTTCCTTGTTGCGTTCGGCGCGGTCGATTTCACGGAGCAGGAAGACAAGTTCATTGCCCGTCATCTTGGTTTCCAGCTCTACCCGGCGGATTTTACGGCGGGCGTTTTTGATCTTGCGCAGGGTTTCCACAAAGATATTGGGATCCATATTGGTTTCGGCTTTTACTTCGTCAAAATCCTTGTCGCTTTTCTTGGCGCGACGGCCGTAGGTACAGATCTCATCGATAGTGTACCGTTTAATTTTTGTGAGCTCATTGATGGATTTGTAGCTTTCCTCGATTCTTTCTACAAGGCTGCGGATACGATAAACCATGCGTTTGATGAGTTTATCGTTGTAAGCAAGACTCATAAATGAATTTACCAAATGCTCGCGCAGGGCGTCGATTTCTTCCTGACGGCTGGCAGTGCCGGTGTCATCAAAATCGCAATTATCCAGGATACTGCCGATTTTATCCAGAGTATCGTCGGCTTCTTTGAGGATGCCTTTGAAACGTTCGATGAGCTTGACATCCTGGCTTTTATCGATCCAGGTGCCGATATCGACTTTAAAGATCTGATCCAGCCTTACCCGGCGTTCGCGATAGCGGTGCAGGAAATTATACATTTCCCTCAAGGTGGAGCCGGACTGGAAGACGTTTTGATTGATCATCTTTTGATAGGTTTCGATCTTCTTGGCTACGCGCACCTCGCCTTCACGGTCCAAGAGAGGCACTCTGCCCATTTCGCGCAGATACATACGCACAGGGTCATCGTAAAACCGTCTGGTTTTGAATTTCTTGGGAGCCGTGGGTTTGCGTATAGCCGCTCCGCCCTTGGTAATCCGCTTTTCTGTTTCGTCTATGATCTCAATCCCATCTTGGGAGAGATCAAAAATAATGTCATCCACCTTGTCTAAAAAGAAAGGGCTATTGGGTAGGATGTCGTTGATTTGTTTGAAGGTGATATATCCGGAATCCTTTCCCAAATCCACCAGTTTCTTCAGACACTCATTGTAAGTAATCATCAATGCTCCTTGGCAAAAAGCTCTCTAATAGAGGACCTTGTTGACGACCCGCTTGGTTAATCGTCGATATTCACGAGATAATTTGTCCTTCTCTTTGAAGAGATTCAAGTTTTCGGGATCGTCATTTATAGCTTTATCCAAGCCATCCAAATCCCGCTTCAGTTTACGTAGTTTAAGATCCTTAATCAGACCAGTCAAGCTCGCCTCATGCAAATCTTCAAAAAGAAGCTCTGCCAAACATTCTTTTATCTCATTATCATCAATATCATCCAAAAGCGCTGCCGGGTCAAATCCATCTTGGTTTTGCAAACGCTTTTGTAAAAAAATATAGAGACTGCGATAAAGCCTACTATTAAAATAGTCAGCTGTGAGCTGGTTGGCAAGTAAATTATAGCTTTCACGATCTTTTAGGCCTGCCCAAAGCAGCATCCGCTCCTGAGGATCAACGCTCAAATCCGCTTGTGCAGCCTGTGGCGAAGATGCCGGTACTGCTCTGCCAGTGCTGAGCTTGAGCTTTGACAGCAAGGCGTTTTGGGTGACGCCAAAACTCTGGGAAACCTGTTTTAAAAAAAGTTCTTTCTGAATGGGATCAGCCAAATGCCTGAGCGCGTCCAGAATCTGCTCGATTTTTTCTCGCTCTGAAATTTCGAGTTTCTTGCTTTCAGCAATGTACGAGATCAGATCCGGCGCTGCTTCGATCAATTCAGTAAGCGCTTTTGCACCTTTATTCAAGATAAAACTATCGGGATCTTCCTTTTCGGGCAGGATCACCAGCCGCACGTTCATCCCCTTGGTAAGGCAGACCAAACCTCCTCTCACAGCGGCTTTGATGCCGGCCAGATCGCCATCAAAAAGCATCACCGTATTCGAAGAAAAACGGTTCAGCAGATAGACCTGATCCTCGCTGAGGGCGGTGCCCAGAGAGGCTACGGTATTTGTGAATCCGCTTTCGTAAAGCCTCAGAAAATCAAAATAGCCTTCTGAGACCAGAGAGTAATCCATTTTGGAGATGTTGTATTTGGTTTTAAAAAGTCCATAGAGCTCTTTACCTTTCGTATAAAGCTCTGTCCCCGGTGAATTTATGTATTTCCCAGTATTCTCTCTGGGCTCCAGCAGACGTCCGCCAAAGGCGATCACCTCACCGGTGTTGTTGTGAATGGGGAAGATGAGCCGATCACGGAAAATATCGATCAAGGCGCCGGAGTATTCGCCGAAGAGTCCGCTTTCTTTGAGCAGACTTACGCTATAACCTTCTTTCATCAGGTGGCTTAGCAGTCCCTTGCGAGAGGGCAGGGCATAGCCCAATTCCAGTTCTCTGGCAGTTTCGGGGTTAAACTTACGGTCCTTGAGATAGTCCAGGGCGTTATCACCATGCTCAAAAAGGCTTTCGCTATAGAATTGGCCAGCGCTTTTGTAGATCTCCAAAAGCTCTTGACGTTTCGTGGAGACCACTTTGGTACGATTGTATTCGGGGATTTGAATGCCGACTCTGCCTGCGAGCTTCTTCACTGCCTCGATGAAGGTAAGCTTTTCATATTCCTGCACGAAGGTGAAGACATTTCCACCTTTGCCACAGGCAAAGCATTTGAAGATTTGCTTGGGTTCGCTCACATACATGGAGGGCTTGGTATCATCGTGAAAGGGGCAGATTCCGCGCCAGTTTGATCCCACACGTTTCAGCGGGACGTAGCTCTGCACCACGTCCACCACGTCATTCGCGGCACGAATCTGATCGATCAAACTATTGTCCAAATCTACCTCAAATCTTTACCACCGTCACCCCATTGCCTCCTTCATAAGGCGGCGGAGTTTCGGTGCTTTTTACTATCTTCTTACGCGAGAGATAATCCCGCACCTTGGCCCTTAGCGCTCCGGTACCTTTGCCATGCACAATGCGCAGGGTGCCGATTCCACCGAGTTGGGCGTTGTCCAAAAACTCATCTATCAGAGGCATAGCCTCATCAAAGGTGAGCCCCAAAAGCTTGAGCTCGGTCTGCAGCCGGGTGGAAGTAGTGGCTCTGCTCAGGTGCACTACAGGTTTTGGTGTCGCTTCAGCTTCTTCCAGGTGATAAAGATTGTCCAGCTCAGTTTTGAAGCTGATGCCATTCATATCCACAGTGGCTTTTTCGCCCTGCACTTCCATGACTATGGCTTCGGTCTCAAAATTCGCCAGCCAGACTTTATCTCCGGCTTCAGGTTTCCCCAGCTTTTTGCGGCCTTCCACGTTGGATTGCTTGAGCTCGCGGGAAAGTTCTTCCGTCTGTCTGGCTATGTGATGCAATTTTCTTTCCGAAAGTCGTTTACGTTCTTCCTTGTCCAAAGCTCGGATCTCGGTAATCTCTCTGCTATACAGCTTTTGGAAGCTGATAAGCTCACCCTGAAGTTCTTTGAGATGACGCTTGCGGCGCTCTTTGAGCTCTTTGTTCCACTCGCTTTCCCGGGATTCCAGTTCACCGAGCTTAGCTTCCAGATTGCGGGTTTTCAGTTCAAATAGATAGTTATTTCGGGCCAGGTCCTTTTTCTGCTCTTGCATATTCTTGATGAGAGTGCTGAATTCCAGATTTTGACTGCCGGCCAGGCTTTTGGCTCGTGTAATCAGTTTATCATCCATACCCAAAGAGGAGGCCACTTCGATGGCAAAACTATCTCCGGGAATGCCGATAGAGAAGTGATAAGTAGGTATCAGAGATTCCAGGTCAAACTGCATACTGGCGTTTACACAATGCTCGTGAGATTCTGCAAAGACTTTGAGGGCAATGTAGTGCGTGGTGACAATTCCCTTTACACCCAGCTCGGCAAGCCGTTCCAAAATCGCCTGAGCCAGGGCAGAACCCTGTTGAGGATCCGTGGCGGCACCTATTTCGTCGATCAGAATCAGGCTGTTGGAATCCGCGCGTGCGATCATCTTGCCGATTTTGTCCAGATGGGAAGAGAAGGTAGAAAGTGCGCTTTCAATGGACTGATCGTCTCCGATATCGGCATAGATCGCTGAGAAACAGCCTACTGCGCTGCTTTCATCCACGGGCACGGGCAAGCCGCTCATAGCCATCAGGGTGATGAGCCCCACGGCTTTCATCAGCACTGTTTTACCACCGGTATTGGGTCCGCTGAGGATCAAAAGCTTGTAATCGATGCCCAGTTTCAGATCAAAGGGGATTACGCTATGGTAGCCGTTTTTGCCTTCGGCAGCGATCTTTTGCAGGATCAAGAGCGGATGGCGGGCAGCTTTGAGGCGCAAGCTGGGCTGGGCCTGCATGATGGGCACCTGGGAGCGCAGGCTGTTTGAAAGTCTGGCTGCGGCATAAAGAAAATCCAGATGGCTGAGTAGTCCTTGATTGCGGAGCAATTTATGTTTCTCACCGCGGATAAAATTGGTAAGCTCGCTTAAAATGCGGTGAATTTCCCGTTTTTCATCTTCCTTCAAAAGGTGCAGTTCATTATTGAGCGGCACGATTTCCGCGGGTTCGATAAAGAGGGTAGAGCCTTTGCCGGAGCGACTTTGGACAATCCCGGGGACGAATGCCGCGGAGGATTCCTTGACGGGAAGTACAAAGCGGCCATCTCTTTGGGTCACGAATTTATCCTGCAAAAAGCCTTCCAGACGTGGTTGGGAAAGCATATCCTGCATATCACGATGGATCTTATTGCGCAGGCTGTTCATCCGGCGGCGAATCTGTGCCAATTCGGCAGAGGCGTTATCCAGCACGTCACCTTCGGGATCATAGATGCGGTAAAAGCCTTGCATAATCTGGGGGATATTGCTGATTTTTTTTATCACTTTTTGCGCCAGAGGCAGCTCTTTAAAAGCTTCAATTCTCTCGTGCAGACGTGTAGCCAGATCGGCATTGATGGCGAATTCGTGAAATTCTTCCCAGTCATAAATATCATAGCCGCCTTCGGCCAAGAGCGGATTCAGATCGCTGAGATCGGTGAAATCAAAGTCCATACCCTGCTCGAGAGCCTGCTGAAACTGAGCGATCAGTCTTTGGGAGGCCACCATATCCTCCACTTTCTCCAGTGGGGTGACCTTCAGTGCCTCAAGCTTGCCCAGAGCGCTGTGACAGGCCTTGCCCAGATGCGAGAGTAAAGTCTTAAATTCTAAATCTGTCATTCTGGGGAGTCTTCTTGAGTCAGCATAAATTCTGGCAATTTAATGTAATTAAAGTAGTTCTTCAGTTTGAGATGGGTGACCGCATCGTCTTTTAAGGTATCCATACCCACATAGACTCTGTGTTTTTCCGGATTCTGCAAAGGCTCAGAAACTTTTGGCATATAGTCCATTATAAGGGTGAAAATAATCACCAGAATGAGCCCGTTCAGGAGCCCCAGGCTTGCGCCCAAAAGGCGATTTGCCCAGCTCAGATTGAGGGCTTTGATGAAGCGGTTCAGGATCCAGGTCACAAACCGGGTGACCACCACCACGAGGACGAGGATCAGAATCACCGAGATCAGTACAGATAAAGTTTTATTGAGTCCGTATTTGAGTACCAATTGATTGGCTAAAAGCGGATAATAGTGTCCGATCAAAATGAAGGTGAGGACTGCGCCTGCAAGTTGCACGATGGCGCCGGCCAAACCGCGTCTGAGGCCGAAGTAGGTCAGGACCAAAAGGAAAGCTATTATAGTCCAGTCTATCACGCCCATTTTTTCTCCCTTTGCTGTTGCTATAAAAAGCAAACAGGGATTTTTGGTGATCCCTGTAAGCCTGAATTTTGTTTGTTTAAGCCGGTAAGGGCTTTATCTCATGAAACGTTGCATACGACGCTGAACTTTCAGCATCTTGCGACGTGCAGCGTTGGCTTCGCGTTTTTTCTTCACGCTGGGCTTTTCGTAGGCCTGATTCTTCTTTATTTCTGAAAGAATTGCAGCTTTTTCGCACTTCTTTTTAAAGCGTTTTAAAAGATAATCGAAGGATTCGTTTTCTTTAGCTACGACTGTTGGCAATCAAATCACCACCTTTCTTTTTTATTTATGAGTAGTCATATTATAATCTGCCGCTTTTTTGTCAAGTAGGAACTTTACAGATATTTGCTCCTAAACTAGAGCTTATCAAAATGTGGGACATGGTTTTGCCCCTTTTTGCCAGATAAAGAGAGCAGGACCTGGCTGCGACAAAGCCTAAGCAGTGGATCATAGCAGCGCCCCAAGCAATATCTCTTCATCAAGATTAGTTGTTTTGCCTGGTTTTTAGAGGACTTTCTTACCGCGGATGATCCGGATGAGAACTGCTATAATGGCAATAACCAAAAGAATGTGAAT
>CAXZAB010000099.1:0-7837 GCA_964293715.1 uncultured bacterium
TCCCCAAAAGAGAATTAAGGTCGAAAAGACTGAGGATTCTCCCTTTATCCCTGCAAAACTGATGATCGTGGACGATGAGCCTGCCCTGGTGGATATCTTTTGCGAAGCTCTGCAGGATGCGGGCTACACGGTGGATTCATATTCGGATGCTCCCAAGGCTCTGGCGGCTTTCAAGAAGGATCCCGAAAGCTATGATCTGGTAATCGCGGACTTCAATATGCCCGGGCTGGATGGCATCAAACTGGTCACCGAGATGATGTACATCAAGGATTTACCGGTGGTGCTCTATACGGGATTTTTGGATCTGAATCTGCAAAATAAAGTAGAACAAGCCGGCATTCATCACATCTTGAGCAAACCCATCATGCCGGATGCGATGATCAAGGAAATAAGGCGGATTCTCTACACGGAATTAGGCGATAAGCGCTGAGCCTGAGGGGCCGCGCGCACTATATACCCAGTTTTTGACAGGCAGCCTTGGCTGCCTCCTGATGTGCAGTTTTCTTGGTATTGCCCTTGCCAAGGCAGCGGATTTTGTTGCCGATGCGGATTTCCACGGTAAAGATCTTCTGATGTTCCGGTCCTTCCTCACCCACAGTTACATAATTGGGGGGTTCCTGATTGTGCCCCTGTAAATACTCTTGCAGGATGGATTTGTAATTTACCAGTTCGTCCCGCGTCACAGTCTGGGCATAATCCACCAGGATATGGTTCTTGACGAATCTGGTGGCTGCGGCGATACCGCTATCCAGATAAATTGCGCAGATCAAAGCTTCCACACTGTCCGAGAGTATGGAGGGCTTCTCTGCGCCTCCGGAAGCGGCTTCTTCGGGGCTGAGGAGCAGATATCTGCCCAGGTCCAGGTTGTTTGCCTTCAAAGTGAGATAGGTTTCCGAGACAATCTTGGATTTTAGCTTGGAAAGCTTCCCTTCCTGCTCGTCCGGATGCATGCTGAAAAGCTCTTTTGCCACCACAAAACCCAGAATGCTGTCGCCCAAAAACTCCATACGTTCAAAGGGGGATGGCAACCTGTGATCGTTGAACTTCCGGTGCAAATAGGATTTGTGGGTGAGGGCGGCCTTGAGCAGGGTGAGGTCGTTGAAGTTGTAATCAAAACGTTTTTGCAAGGTGCCCAGGCTCTTTTCCCATTTGGGATAAACCTCAGGCTCGCGGTTGCTGTTAAAGTACTCCAGGATCTGGGTGATGATCTTTTTCAATTTCTTGCTCATACTCAGTTAAAAAAACTCCCACCGGTGCCAAGGCTCTCAGCGGGAGTCTATAACTTAGCTGTTTAATCTTTGTAGCGGGTGATAACCAAGGCGCTATTATGGCCACCAAAACCCAGCGAATTTGAGAGGGCGGCATTCACTTCTTGCTTCACCGCACATCCCACAGTATAGTCCAGATCACACTCGGGATCGGGATTGGTGAGATTCATGGTAGGGTGAATAATACCGGTTTCGATACTCTTGATACAGACGATGGCTTCCACGCCCGCGGCTGCGCCCAGCATGTGCCCCACCATGGATTTGGTGGAATTTATCTTCAGCTTATAGGCCCGGTCTCCAAAGGCAGTCTTGATAGATTGAGTTTCGCCTTTGTCGTTGAGCGGGGTGGAGGTGCCATGGGCATTGATGTAATCTATATCATCCGGGGTCAGACCGGCATCTTTTATAGCCACCAAGATAGCCCGTGCACTGCCTTCTCCATCTTCCGTAGGAGCGGTGATATGAAAGGCGTCTGCACAGGCACCGTATCCGGCCAATTCGCCGTAGATTCTGGCGCCTCTGGCTTTGGCGTGTTCCAGCTCTTCCAACACCAGTATGCCGGCGCCTTCACTCATCACAAAGCCGTCGCGTTCTTTATCAAAGGGACGGGAAGCTGCTGCGGGATCATCATTGCGGGTGGAGAGGGCTCGCATAGAGGTAAAACCTCCCACTGCCAAAGGCGTCACCGCTGCTTCAGTGCCTCCTGAAACCACGATATCCGCATCTCCGTATTGGATGGCGCGCATGGCTGTGCCCAGAGCATGATTGGCACTGGCACAGGCGCTCATCACGTTAAAATTGATGCCTTTAAAATTGTGTTCGATGCTGATGTGTGCCGCGGCGATATTACCGATCATTTTGGGAATAAAAAATGGGCTGATGCGGCGTGGCCCGGCTGTGTGACACTTCAGGCATTCTTCTTCAAAAGTTTGGATCCCGCCAATGCCGGCTCCGGTGATGACACCAGTGCGGTCCGGATCAAAATTCCCGGGAGCGAGCCCGGCATGCTTTACCGCTTCGCGCGCTGCGATCATAGCATATTGGGTGTACAGATCCATCTTGCGGGCTTCTTTGCGGTCAAAATGATCTTCAGGATTGTAGTTCTTTACTTCGGCTGCTATCATCACCGGAAGACCGGTGGGGTCAAAATGAGTGATCATCCCCACACCGCTTACTCCGTTGATCAGGCTTTGCCAGGTTTGAGACACATTATGTCCCACGGGGGTAATGGCGCCAAAGCCGGTTATCACGACTCTTCTTTTTGTCATATATACCTCGTATTTTTAGAGTCTGCCTTTGCCAGGCACAGATCAAAGACCTGCGTATGCAATGCCAGAGGCAGAAAGATAAATAATGGAATCAATCCTGATAATACTAAGTATCAGGATTGATTCCTGTGTGGGTCTCGATTAACCGAGTTTTGATTTCAGATAATCGATGGCTTGGCCAACGGTACGAAGTTTATCCTGATCTTCATCAGGAATGGTCAGACCAAATTCATCTTCAAATGCCATGACCAGCTCTACTGTATCCAGAGAGTCGGCACGCAAATCATCGATGAAGTTTGCTTCGGGAACGACCTGAGCTTCTTCTACGCCCAGTTTATCCATTACGATCTGTTTTACTTTTGCTTCAATATCCATTGTTCCTCCTATGTTACTGAAGAGATTTTCTCTATTTTTTTTAGTAAATCTTTAATGCATGGTGAGGCCGCCATCTACAGCGATGGTCTGGCCGGTAATGTATGAGCTTTCTGCACTGGCCAAAAACAGGCAGAGCTTGGCTATATCAGCCGGAGTACCCATTTTCCCCAAGGGGATGACCTTGGCGTAGCTGGCTCGCACATCGTCACTAAGAGCAGCGGTCATTTCGGTTTCGATAAAACCCGGAGCCACTGCGTTTACTCTTACGTTACGGCTGGCAAATTCCTTCGCACTGCTTTTGGTAAGAGCAATAATGCCACCTTTGGAGGCGGCGTAGTTTGCCTGACCGGCATTGCCCATGAGGCCGATCACGCTGGCGATATTGATGATGCTGCCACGACGGGCTTTCATCATATGTTTAAAAACTTTTTGGGTGCAAATAAAAGTCCCTTTGAGATTGATGTTCATCACCAGATCCCATTCGGCTTCCTTCATTCGCAGCATGAGGTTGTCCCTCGTGACGCCGGCGTTGTTGATCAGAGTATCGATAGCGCCATGTTCCGCCACGATCCTGGCAAAAAGCTCTTCGATCGCTTGGGAATCAGTCACATTGCCTATATAGCCAAAGGCTTTGCCGCCCTGGCTTTTGAGGCTTTGCACCGCTTTGTCCACCTGTTCAACGCTGAGGTCGATTACAATTACCGTAGCTTGGGCGGAGGCAAAACGTTCTGCGATGGCAAAACCAATGCCTCTGGCACTTCCGGTAATCACTACTATTTGTTTTGTAATTTCTTGCATTATCTATTCCTTGTTTTAGTGTCTTGGGAGGATACGCTGAATCTGATTCAGCTTAGAACCTGTTCCAGAGCAACGATATCCACGATGTGGTCAATAGAATTAACTTGCACTTCTTTGTCAATATTCTTTATCATCCCGCTCAGTACTTTCTGAGGGCCGAGCTCGATAAAGTGCGTCACCCCGGAGTCTATCATAAATTGAACTGATTCCACCCAACGCACCGCAGAGATGATCTGTTTACCCAGTTTTTCCCGGGCGACATTGCCATCCAGGCTGGGCTGGGCATCAAAGTTTGAGACCACCGGTATTTGTCCTTGTTTAAAATTGAATTTTGCCATTTCAGCGATCAACCAAGCGCTGGCTTTTTCTACCAAAGGTGTATGGAAAGGACCTCCCACCACCAGGGGTATCACCCGTCTGGCACCCTTGGTCTTGGCCAGTTCGGAGGCTTGTCTCACCCCTTCTTCTGTGCCTGAAATCACCGTCTGCATCGGGCTATTATAATTGACCGCCTGCACCAGATCATGTTCACTGATCTCTTGGCAAACAGCTGTAACAGTCTGGGCATCCAGCCCAATCACAGCGGCCATGGCAAAGGGAATATCGCCCACGGCTTTGGTCATAAATTCACCCCGTTTATGCACGATGTGCATGGCGTCTTCCAAGCTTAAAATACCGGAAGCCACCAGGGCCGAGAATTCTCCCAGAGAGTGTCCGGCTACAAAGTCCGGTTTTATCTTATGCTTCTGCTGAAACTTCTGCAGTGCACAAATGCTGTGAAAGAGAATCGCGGGTTGAGTGAGAGAGGTCTGCTTGAGCAGCTCTTCCGGGCCTTGGAGCATAACTTTATAAAGCTCGGTCCCATGAGCCGCGTCAAAATCCAGCAGCGTCTTTTTGGCGGCAGGATCTGTGTCGATATAGTCTTGGGCCATGCCCACATACTGGGCTCCCTGGCCGGGAAACACAAAAGCTATTTTCATGGTGATACCTCTAATACCGGGCCAGAACGCTGCCCCAGGTGAGGCCTGCTCCAAAAGAAGTGAGCAGCAGAATGTCACCTCTGCGAATCTTTTTGCTGCGAATCGCCTCATCGGTGGCCAAAGGCACTGTGGCCGAGGAGGTATTGCCATATTTTTGGATATTGATAATCACTTTGCTGAGCGGCACTTTCATCTTGTCTGCCAAAGCTTCAATGATTCTGAGGTTGGCTTGATGGGGAATCACCCAATCCACATCGGCTGAGGTAAGATTATTACGCTTGAGCAATTCATCGGAAGACGCATACATGCTCTTGACTGCGCTTTTAAAAATACGATTGCCTTCCATGTATACGGTATGCTGATTCGCATCCACAGTTTCATGGCTGGCAGGAAAGCGGGAACCTCCCGCAATCTGGATGAGATAATCTCCCATGCTGCCATCCGCATCGAGCTTGATATCGATGATTCTGGAAATATCGGTAGGCTCTGCTCTGGAGATTACTGCGGCTCCGGCTGCGTCGCCAAAAAGCACGCAGGTATTGCGGTCTGTCCAATTTGTAATCTTGGTCAGGATTTCCACACCCACCACCAGAACATTGCGCGCGGTGCCATTTTCCACAAATTGACGAGCCACCTCACAGGCATAGATAAATCCTGTACAGCCTGCGGAGACGTCAAAAGCAGGGATATTTTTCAACCCCAGTTTGTGTTGCAAAAGGCAGGCTGTGGAAGGGAAGGGATGGTCTCCCGAGATCGTGGCTACTACGATCAGATCGATATCCTTGTACCTCACATCGGAGGCTTCAATAGCATTTAGTGCTGCCTGATAGGCAAAATCGCTGGCTGCTTCTTCTTTGCTGGCAATACGGCGTTCCACCATACCGGTGCGGGTACGGATCCATTCATCGGAAGTGTCCACGATCTTTTCCAGATCCTGATTTGTCAGAATCTTGGCAGGAGCAAAGCTCCCAAAGGCAGAGAATTTAGCAAAATAAGTTCCCATTATAACCTCTCAAAGTAATCTCTTGTGTTTTCCACAAAACCGGATTCCGCAATGCGGCATGCAAAACGGATGGCATTTTTGATCGCCTTGGCATTGCTGCGTCCGTGTGAAACCACGGATATGCCATTGAGACCCACCAAAAGTGCGCCCCCGTATTCTGTATGGTCTAATTTCTTTTTGATATAGCTATATACCGGGTAGGAGAGCATAGCTCCCAGCTTCGCGATCCAATCCTTATTGATTTGCTCTTTAAGGATCTCAAAGATCGAAAAGCCCACTCCCTCGATAGTTTTCAGCATTACATTGCCCACAAAACCGTCGCAGACTATCACATCTGTGATTCCGCGGAGCACGTCTTTGCCTTCTATATTGCCCACAAAATTGATATCCTTGCTCTCGGACATCAGGCGATACGCTTCTTTGGACATAGTATTGCCCTTGGCGCTTTCTTCGCCGACGTTGAGCAAGCTCACTCTGGGCCTGTCCACCTTGAAAAAGTATTCAAAATACTTGGAGCCCATTATGGCAAATTGCATGAGGTGTTGAGCGGTACAATCCACATTGGCACCGATGTCCAAAATAATCTCTTGACCGGTCTGAGTGGGAAAAACCGACGCAATGGCAGGCCTGAGCACATTTTTCATGCGTCCCAATGTAATTAAGGAGGCACTCATCATGGCTCCGGTATTGCCTGCGGATACAGCCACATCAGCTTTGCCTTCCTTGTGCAAGGTTACAGCCCGCACCATGGAAGAGTCTCGCTTTGTGCGCACCGAGGCTGCGGCACTATCGTCCATCTCAATGCGCTGAGAAGCGTGTACGATGCTGATGCGCTTTGGATCGTAGTAATATTTGCTGAGTTCAGCAGAAAGAATCTTTTCATCTCCCACCAAAATCACTTCTTGGCACAACTCTTCCTTGATAGCCAGCACTGCACCCTCTATTTCAGGTTGCGGTGCACTATCGCTGCCAAAAGCATCCAGCGCTACGCGCAAATTTAATCCTTTATTTCGACTATCTGTCTGCCATTGTAGCTGCCACAATTCTCACATATATGATGCGGACGGGTGGCTTCACCACATTTCTGGCAAGTGCTGTAGCTCGGGACGGTAAGGGCGTCGTGCGTCCTGCGCTTATCTCTTCTGGTCTTCGATGTCTTCTTTTTGGGTACAGCCATTTCAATTCTCCTTAGGCTTTTTGTTTACCTGAACTGCATTCAACATTTATGTCTAAGTCCATTGCTCACAATTCAGGACATAAGTTTATTTTTATTTTTATCTCAATCAAGGCATAAACTCTTACATAGGCTTTTTTGTCAATCAAAAAAGCGAGAGGGGATGTATAAATGGCTGAACTCAAGGTATTTGTGCATCGCATTATCAGGCAGGATTCTTGCGGTATGGCGTAGGGCATTGACATTAAAAAGAGTATATAGCTGGAAATCAAGGGGCAAACTCTGTTTTCCTTAGGGATGATTTTTTTTAAGATTCTTCAATAACTATGATCCTGTACTGCGGTGTGCCCGGCCTTAAAAGACCGGGACAAAGTCTGATGCAGGTTTCAAGCCTGTAAGGCAGTGCTTGAAACCGTTGCTAAAGTCTTTCAAGGCCTGTTTTAGCCTATATACACTATAAAACGTCATTATGCAATATGAACTTTCAGAATACACTGTGAACCTTATGGGCTACCTAAACAGCTCTCAAACCTTAAGACCTCTTTTAATCCAATAGATCCACCCGATCCGCCCGATCTGCGTTCTATAAAAACGATAAGCGTAGAGCGTCGTTTGGGCGGAACGGAATCCGCCCCTACATTAACCCCGAGACTAATGAACTCCCCATCCCAAGATTATGAATTGACAAAAAAACCATTCCCGCACATCCTGCACAGACAATGAAAATCAAAGGGGATTACGATGGAAAATGATGTGATAAAATACTTTCTCAGACTCGTAGCTATTGACAGCGAGTCCTTGAATGAACGCGCTATGATTGACACTCTCAAGCTGGATTTGACAGAGCTGGGAGCCGAAATATCGGAAGATGACTGCCATAAAGAAACCGGGGGCAATGCCGGAAATCTGTACGCCTATTTCCCGGGAACCATAGACAAAGAACCACTTTTATTCTGCTCTCATGTAGATAC
>CAXZAB010000100.1:0-7801 GCA_964293715.1 uncultured bacterium
TTCCAGAGGGCGTTATCGATGGGTGGGGCAGGACAATGGTTCCTGGCTGCCGGTAAAAAAGCTGATCGCCCCTGCCCAGCGCAGCAATATCGAGCTGGGCCTATTATGGGAGAGCGAGGCCTGGCAGAGCGGATTTGACGCCATGTATTCCCATAACGACAAAAACACTCTTTCTGCTCTGGATGATGGAGACAATTCCTCTGCCATCCTGGGCTATTGGCTAGCCCATGAGGCCCAGGACAATCCTTTTGTAGCCAAACTGGATGCCCAATACCGCTTTGCCGATCTCTATCGCTTTGGCACAGACCGGTTGGTGGAGCACGATTTTGCAGCCTTGCCCAAGGCAGATTCGCTGGCTATGATGAATGTCGATCTTTCTCTGGGCTACTTTCACGAGTTCTGGAGGCCGAACCTGCTCTTGCGCTATCGGGATTTAGACAGAAATTACCGGCAAAAAGCTCTGCGCTTCTCATCCGAAAGCGAGAGTTACAAGGTGATCATTCCGGCTCTGAAACTGAGTAGTACGATCTCGGATCAGAGCGGAGAACTCAGTAGCCTCCTGATGTACCACGATGCAGAACTGGCCTGGGCTTACCGGATTTTTGGCCTGAAACTGGCGGGCCTGTATTCTTCTCTGGAAGATGATGATCCCACTGCCTTTGGTACGCGCTATCTCAAATGGCAACCCAGCTTTAGCATCCAAACCGACCGCCAACTTACCACTCTTCTTTTGAAGCGTGATTGCAGCAGCGTAAAGCAGCAAAGCTGGCAGGAAGTAAGCTCCTCGGATACCTATTCCATCAAGCACAACAGCAATTTTGTGCAGCATCGCTTTGATCTGGATTTTAGCCATCGCGAGCTCAAGAATCCCGCCTCTGAGAGCAATCCCAAAAGCTCCTACGATCTCTTTACCCTGCGCAGCGGACACGACCTAATGAATAATGCGATCAATCTTTACAACAATTACGAGCTCAATCAAACGGAATTCTTCCCCCGCATCCGGGATCTGGTTTGGGTGGGCTCCAGCACCGGGGTGTTTGACAGCACAGGGGTCGTGGTGGAAGATGGCGAATATATCTATGAATATATCACCTCGCCCACGGGCCGGCTTTCCACAGAAATCTCTGCGATGTCCACCCTGTATCTGAAGCCGGGACATTACCTTTTAGGTCCTTTTTGGAAGAAGATCCAGAGCGATCTTTCCCTCACCGCCACCGAACAGAGCGACAGCATGGACGATTGGCGGACTTATCTCTTTTTACCAAGTTACAGCTATGGCGAAACCAGCATCTATGCCCGGCAGGGCTATCTGCAAAACATCTGGCTGGACCTTTACAAAAGCAGGATTATCAGCTCTTTTTCGCTGGATATCAATCGCAGTTTGGACAATCGCTATCAAACATCCGAGCGCAGCTACGAAAACCGGCAGACGGCGCAGTTCGATTTCAGGGACTATCTGAGCCTGAATACCAGAATCCGCCTGGAGAATTCCCTGATCCGCGAAAGCCGCTATGCCTCAGAGATTTCAGAGCAGCGCCTGGCCGGCAATATTGAAAAGGTGATCAGTCCCCAAAGCACAGCGCTCTTAGAACTTAGCCTCAGCCAGGAAGAAGGCAGTATGCAAGGCGGAGATGATAAATACAGCCTAAAAAGCTTGCGTCTTGCCCCTCAGTTGCGCAGCGTTTTCATGCAGAAATACCGGGTCTCAGCGCGCTTTAGTGCGGGCTACAACTTCCGGGAGGGCAGCTCCTATTTGCTCTTTCTGCCCCAAAAACGTCAAGGTTTTGTTTCGGATGGCACGCTCTCTACCATCTATCGCATGAATGTCTTCAGCACCTTCAGCCTGGAATATCGCTTCAGCAAATACCCGGAAGCGAAAAGCACCCACAACCTCAAGCTCGAATTTAAGGCGGAATTGTAAATGCCTATCTCACTTAGTATTGTTGATTATGCCATCATCCTGCCCTTCATCTTTTTGGCCGGATTCATCGATGCCATCGCCGGAGGTGGCGGCCTGATCTCACTCCCGGCCTATTGGAGTGCCGGCATCCCTCCCCACATGGCTTTGGGCACGAATAAGTTTTCTTCCTTCAGCGGGACTGTTTTCTCCACCGCCAGATATTTTCATGCCAAGATGATAGATGTGCCTGTGGCTCTGATCGGGGCTGTGATGGCGCTGCTAGGCTCTGGGCTGGGTGCGAGCACAGCTCTTAGAATCTCAGGGGAATTTCTGAACTATCTGCTCATTATCCTGATTCCTCTGATTACGGTGGTTGTTCTTCTCCGCCCGGATTTGGGCTCTAACGATAAAGCGGATCTCTTGAAAAAGGGCTTTAGGCTCAGCCTGGGTGCACTTGCCGGCCTGATCGTCGGCTTTTATGATGGATTCTTTGGCCCCGGCACGGGCACTTTCCTGATTCTGATTTATTCTGTGCTTTTACACTATGATTTTGTGCGGGCCAATGGCAATTCCAAGGTGGTAAATCTCGCCTCCAATATGGCTGCTCTCACCACTTTTGCCGTCCATGGCCAGATCTGGTACCCAATAGCCATACCTGCCGCAGTATGCGGGATCGCCGGCAACTTGGTGGGCTCAAAGATGGTGATACTCCGGGGCAACAAGATCATCCGCAAGGTCTTCATCCTGGCCTTAGTTCTGCTCCTGTTTCGGGTACTATACAATGTCTTTCTGTAGTGCTTCCGCAGCTCAGAACTTCAGTACTTTCCTTGCCAGAGAAATTCCTCCCCCGCTTATTTTGATGAAGTAGATTCCGCTGCCTGTACCGGCTCCGGCTTGATTATATCCATCCCAATAGATGTCTGTGAGCCCCGGCGCCTGTTTTGGAGTATGCCAGCTTTTCACCAGCTGCCCTTTGATATTGAACACTTCCACCTTGAGCGTAGCCTCTTGTCTCAGGTTTAGCCCAAAGGTAATCCCGCTTTTGAACGGATTGGGATAGCGGGTAAGAATCTCAAAAGCGCCCGGGGTCTGGACAAGATCCTGGACACCGGTGCCAAAGCGTTCATAGATCAGAGTTCCTGAGAGTTTTACGGCATTGCCATGACGGTGGGAATTATCCATAAAAGCATACCAACTATCGCCTACGGGGATATCGTAGGTCGTGCTGGAACCGGACGCGGGACTGACGTACTGAAATGCGCTGCCGCTGCCGTCGATCTGCCAAAAGATGATGGCATCCGCATCCATCACTATAAAAGCCGCATCTGAAGGCTCTTCTATATATTGATAATACACGGCTTTCGCGCTTGAGGTATTGATATCATCCCAACGGCTCTGTCCGGTGATGTAGTATCCTGGACTTTGAAAACTTACGGCAAAGCGGCGATCATCCATAGTATCCACAGGCTCACTTACCAGCTCCGGAACAAAGGTCGGTCTTGCTGCAGACAGCTCCAGGATATATTGATAAGTCTGCCCATCTTCAGAATTCTGCACCAATTGCGTATAAGTCCCCGCAATCTCAGGATAGAGGCCAAAATTGGTCTCCACTCTGGCCCGGTAGTTTCTGCCATCTCCCACCACAAAGTTCACAAAGCCGCCGTTATCGGAAAACTGCTCACAATCGTAGCGCACAGTGCCTTCCACCATGCCCAAAATCACTCTGGCTCCGTCCACCGGCAGCAGATTGCTATCCACCACCTGTATTTTGATGAGGGCCGAGCCTTCGGAATAGCGGTCTGTCACGGGAGTAAAGAGCCCATCGCTGCGGGTCTCAAACACGGTGCCAAAGACCTTGCCCCAGCCATTTTCATAGACCAAAGGGTTGTCTATATAGCCATTCACCGGCTCCCAGGCCACCCATTCTTCATCCCAAAATTCGTTCCAGGTGTGATCTGTAGAAGCAGAGAGGATGCTGGTGCAGGGGATCAAAGCCAGCCGCGCCACAGCAGCAGTGAGATCGGCATATTCACCACATCTGCCAATGCGTTTCGTGATGATACGTACCGGCTGATGCGGGCGTTCGTTATTGGAAGTAAAGCTCATACTTTCATTGATCCACCATTGCAGGGCGCGAATGGCGTCATTGTCGCTGCCATCGCGGTTATAGAGAGTTTGGCATTGCGACAAAGTATAGGCCAGCCCCGGATAGCCAGCCTGCTGAAGATTGTAGAGATAACCGCGCCAAAATTTGCCAAAAGGAGGATCGGCAATATTGTTGGAATGACTGGAATTATTTTCCACTATACAAGGGTCTATGTAGGCAGGGATTTCATCGGTGAGTTTGGGATTCACCAGATACCAATAGTAGATCTCCTTGGGTACTGTCACTTCTTGCAGCAGGCCGGCTGCATCCTTTTTGATGTACTTGGTAGTGGAATAGTAATCTCCGCCGCTTGCCGCAGAACCGGTGTCTATGATCTGCACATAATCCAAGTGGCTGGCGATCTCGTAAATATAATATGCATTTTCTAAAAAGAGCTGGGGTGAGGCAAAGTCTGAATTCAGATATTGCACCGAAGAATGTGCTACACAGAAAGCTACTTCATCCACATAGGGATCCACAGTGTTCATAATAAGCTCTGCCCAGATGAGCTGTTTGTCCGGGTCGAGACTGGCCAAAACCGAACTGAGTTCAGCCCGCATCCACTCAGGAGCCTTATATATTGCCACTTTGGCCATAGTGCTCAAAACGCCTACACTGTTAAAGGGCAGGGCATGTGGGTGATAGTGGTACATGAAATTGAGTCCCAATTGTGCGCGTGCATCCAGCCTGAAATCGAGATCAACTTCCAATTCGTGGAACCAGTATTCCTGACCCAGCTCCGGGCCTGCTCTAAGGGCAGGAACTTCGATAAAATTTGTCACCGGAGTCTCGATCCGGCTGACGATATCCAAGCAAGGGATCTCGGACACAGTCAAGCCGCGCGGGGTGGCAAATAGCCCCAGGCAAGCCAAACCCAATATGAGGAATATCATTCTTTTCATCTGGTCTCCTAATCTGATAGCTTATAGTTTATTTCATATAAACATAGCTTGCAGAAGCTGTCAATTAAAATCTCCCAAGAGCCCCTCTTCAGGGAGTTAATAGTCACAAAGATTGAGAAAGCTGGCCCCATTGCCACAAGAGCCAGCTTTAATTAAGTGCAAGAATGTATGTTTTTATGAGGTAGGGATCTCCTGCATAGGAATGCCACAGGCTCTGGCAACTCCTTCGCCGTAGGCAGGTTCCACTTTCCAGCAGTTGACGATGTGGCGAATCTTGATCTCTTTGGGGGCATTGCCCATATGACGCATGGTGTTGTCGTATAGTGCCTGTTTTTGCTCCGCGCTCATGATGTGAAATAGTGCCCGCGGTTGGCTGTAGTGATCGTTATCGTCCGCATAGAAGTCATAACGGTCGGCATCTCCCTTCAGGGGAAAGGGCGGCTCGGAAAAGTCTGGCTGATCCTGCCACTCACCGTATGAATTGGGATCGTAGCCCAGGGTGGCACCCTGATTGCCGTCCACACGCATAGCTCCGTCCCGGTGGAAGCTGTGAGCCTCGTTACGGGGCCGGTTCACCGGAATCTGATGGTGGTTCACACCCAGGCGGTAACGCTGCGCGTCTCCATAGGAAAAGAGCCTGGCCTGCAGCATCCGGTCTGGCGAATAGCCGATTCCCGGAACGATATTGGCAGGGGTGAAGGCAGATTGTTCCACATCCTGAAAATAGTTCTCCGGATTTTTGTTTAACTCCATTTCGCCTACTTCAATGAGGGGAAATTGCTTTTTGGACCAAACTTTGGTGACGTCAAACGGATTGTAAGGCATGATATCGGCCTGCTTTTCCGTCATTACCTGGATAAAGAGCTTCCATTTGGGGTAGTCACCTTTTTCAATGCTGTTAAAGAGATCGCGCTGATGGCTCTCGCGGTCTTTACCGATCAACGCTTCCGCCTCAGCATCCGTCAGGTTCTTGATGCCTTGGCAGGTCCTGAAGTGAAACTTCACCCACACCCGCTGATTATCCTTGTTATACATAGCAAAAGTATGGCTGCCAAAGCCATGCATATGTCTATAGGACAAGGGTATGCCGCGGTCGCTCATGGTGATTGTGACCTGGTGAATGGCCTCTGGCAAAGAGCTCCAGAAATCCCAGTTATTGGTCGGACTGCGCATATTGGTCTTGGGATCGCGTTTTATGGCATGATTCAAGCCGGGAAAGCGCAGCGGATCGCGGAAGAAGAAAACCGGGGTATTGTTACCCACAAGGTCCCAATTGCCTTCCTCGGTATAAAATTTGACGGCGAAGCCACGTACATCGCGCTCTGCATCAGCCGCACCGCTTTCTGCGGCTACTGCGGAAAAACGCACAAAGAGTTCGGTTGTTTTGCCGATCTCGGAAAAGATCTTGGCTTTGCAATACTTGCTGATGTCGCCTGTCACTGTGAAAGTCCCAAATGCTCCCGAACCTTTGGCATGCATGCGCCTCTCCGGGATTACTTCGCGGTCAAAATGAGCCAATTTTTCCATCAGCCATACATCCTGCATCAACAGCGGGCCGCGCTTTCCGGCTGTGAGGACGTCGTCGTTGTTGGGCACCGGCGCACCGGCTATTGTGGTGAGTTTTTTCTTCTTCTGGTCGTCCATCTTTTTCTCCTCAAGGTCTTTAGTAGTTCAATCGTGGTCTGGGAGCAGGTCCCATGCTCACGTGCCTCTTCTAAAAGCGCTGTAAGCGGGGCTCAAGACAGGTCTTGAAACCGCATTAAAACTTAAATGATAATAATGCCTTTTTAGGATTTTTCCCTTATGCTGTCAAGTCTTTTCTTTGTGGTCTTTCTCACATATATTTAGGAGACTGTTCAATTCTCGTAACCAATTTACGCCGCTCTCTTCACTGTAGAAGAGAATAAGTGGGCGAGCTTTTTCCAATCCACATTTTCTTGACATAATCGGCTGATCTTTACACTGGCAATTAATGATTCATTATTTAGGATTGATCGGCTACATAGTCTCACCCAAATATGCAAATGAGGATCACCAGCTTGACTACCGCCTGCACAAGAAATGATTAATCATCCATTCTATTATCAAACACTAAGTGTACCTGACCAGTAATAGCATCAATATAAATTGTCTTTGTGAGTGATCCTGTCCAACAAAGCCGATACTCAGATTTCTTAGTAGGATCAGCCCAGTTAATGTTACAAAACTTCAGTCTGAGGAAAGGGCTCCCTTTATGGATTCTCTTGAATACTTCATCATAGACGACATTTTGATCGTAAATTCTGACGGCGTCTTCATACTTCAATACTGGTACGCTAACCCCTTCTGGTAAATCCACAGTATTCTCACCGATTGAAAAGTGCTTGCGTCCAGCCTCGTAAGTGATCATTATGAATCCCGAACCTTCTACCTGGTAGCCACCTACTTGCTGCCTATAATCAGTGGTAAAACCATTCAACTGTTTTCCTATTCTGCACATGGATAGCTGCATTCGCTTGGCTGCAGAATAGGGTAGTAACTTTTCCACTATTCTTTCACAGGCCTCTCTGAAAGCTGTGGTGTCCGCATCGGCAGTGAAAGGAATATCTGAGAAACGTCCTCTGTAGGTGTGCAGTCTCATAGTTTTTAAGCCATGCGCTACCTCTCCTGTAAACCCCGTTTCAGCCTTAAATCTTTCCACCATTTGATTCATTTCCTGGGTTTTACGCCAATACAGTTCCGGATCGGCGATGTCCTCACTGGCGTAGATGGCAGTGCAAATTGCCAGCAGCAGCAAGGCGACAAATACTCTTGTTTTTATCTTGTTCTCCTTTTGTTTAGTTTGTGTTAGATTTTTTTTTAGTCTATAAAAAC
>CAXZAB010000101.1:0-7722 GCA_964293715.1 uncultured bacterium
CTTCAAAGCTCTCGGTAATCTCGATGGAGCTGGGATCCGGAGCTTCCCACTGCAGCTCAATAGCGGTGTAAGTGGTATTTTGTTCTGCCACTACGCTGTGAGGTGCATAGGCGATCTCGCTAAGGGTGATGGGCTCCATTGCATAGGCAGTGCTGCCCACGTTTATGATACCGGTGGTGGAGGTGTATCCGGGGCAACTGATGATGTAGTCATAGCTTTCGTTCGCGTAAACCGCGTCAAAAGTGAATTCACCATCGCCGTCCGTACTTTGGGTGTAATTGGCATATCCAGAGAGCACAACTGCTGCACCGGCAAGGCCGTCGCCCGTATCTGAGGCTACGATGCTGCCGCTTACTGAGACAGTAGGCATAGGCTGCATATTCACGTTCATTACGGCTTCTTCATCTTCTGCCAGGACAAGTGCCTCGGTCTGAGAGATATAGCCGTATCTGCTGAAGCTCACATCGTAAGTATCCGGCAGAATGTATGGAATTTCATATTCGCCGTCAGCATTGGTGGTGGCATCGTAACCGGCGTCTACAATTTCTACCAGGACACCTTCCAGAGGAGTATTATTAGTACCGGTGGTCACGGTTCCACTGAGGTGACCCACTCCGCCGGGGATACCCAGGAGAGTAGTCATCGGGAATTGGCCGGAGGTGGTTCCAGTAGTAGGCGGGTTCATCGGATCATATTCAATGGAATCGCTTTGGATGCGGCGGGCCCGGTTTGTGCCGATAGTTTGTACTTTGAATTTATCATTAGAGTTGAAGCAGACCGTTTGCAGTGGCCGCTGGATGGTGATAAGCAGATTTCCCCCGTCCAGGTACAAGAAGGAATCATCGAAGGGGATGGAAATCGTGTTCTCACCTGCCGGGTAATGTACGTTACCGTCAAATACCAGGGTAGAACTATCGGTGAGGGGAATCCATGTGTCCAGATCTTCCGAGGTCGTGGTCTCAAACCAGATTTTGGTAGGAATACTGGGCAGGTCTGTCAGGAAGTTGTTGTACAGCTGGATGCCATTGATGAAACCGAAGAAATTACTCAGTTCTGCGGGGTAGATGATCATCTGGAAGAGGCTGCTCTTAAACCATACATTCACAGGAACGTTGGCCAGTTGATCGCCTTCGCCCACAGTATAGGCAAATTGCCCGGCTGGCATTACCAGCAGGGTGATGGGATCAGTTTCGTCATTTGTGGTGTCGGAGTCTCCCGGGAGCACCACTTTGCCATAGACCACTGTAGAGCCGGATTCGGTGGGATTCCAGTTAACTATCACGCCCAGCTCTTCGCCGATGGCGATGGCGGGTCCGGGTACAGAGGCAAGCTCGGTGGTCCCGGTCATGATTTTTACGGTATAGGCGCCGGCTGCCTGGGGTGAGGTGCCGACATTCTTTACTATTACGGTGTATTCAGAAGGGGCTCCTATGGTAGGAGTGGTATTTCCACTGATACTAAGTGCGGCCATATCATTCGGTTCTTTGCGAATAATACCTGAGAAGCCGGCATTGGAGTACACGTCGTTCGTGTAAACCGTTTTCACAGCCCATCTGTAGAATCCGTCCGGGAAGCTTGCCCAGGCGGTATCCGTGAAGGTGGTATCGGTAATCATGGCAGGAGTCAGTGAAGTCCACAGATCAGGAGTATTTTCCTGTCCGGGCTGCAGACGCCAAACCTCATATCCCATGGGGAGGCGGGATGGATTACGAACCGGTTGGATAATGGTGCTTGTCATCTTTCTGGCAGGACGCTGGCTGGCTGTATCTTCTGCCAACTGAGCGGCCTGAGCTTCAGTGAGGCCTTTGAATGCGGCCGGAACTACTGAAGGCGGGGAAGTACGAACTACCTGATCCGCCGGGCCGAAATAGACATCGTCAATATACCAGCCGGCATAGTTTACAGAGGCGGTAGCAAACATTTCGAAGCGGACTTCTACATCGCTCATACCGTCGTAAGCGGAAAGATCGATGGTCCTTTCGCGCCAGATAGTATTGGTGTAATCATGGCTCGGACCCCAGAGGAGGGTTCCGTTTACGCTTACCTGAGCATAATCCCAATCACCAAAGAGATTCTCCCAGCTCCAAAATCTCATCTGAGTATTGCTGAATCCGGAGAAATCAAGAGTTTTGGTGAGGTAGCTGAATCCATTTGAATTACTGTGGTTTGTGTTTATTTTCGTGCCCCACATTCCGGTTCCGGAGTGGGCAGTATTAGGAGGCAAGACGTTGCCTCCGGTATAGGACGGGACAAAGTCTGCCACATCATAGTTAGCTGTGTGTTCCCAGTCTCCTTGCGGATTGGTCCAGTTTGAGCTGGGTTCCCAACCACCATTATCAAATTCAAAATCGAAGAAGTGGAAGTTTCCAGGCGTGCCGGGAGCACTCCAGATGAGATCAACTGCAGTCTCTGCATCATTCACAGTAGCGAGAATGGAAGAGGGCGGCAGGGTAAGCTCATCCAGGATAAGGGTGCCCATGTCGTAATCGACAGAGCCCACTGTAATAGTTCCGGTTGTGGCTTGATATCCGGTTCTGTTAATCGTGTAATCATAGCTATTGCCGGAGAGAACATCTTCTGCCACAAACTGTCCTAAAGCATTGGTTTCTGCAGTGTAGTTGATTACACCAAAGAAGTTTATGGTACTTTCACTAAGGCCTAAGGTGGGGTTGTCACTGCCCACAATGGTCCCGGTGATGTTCACTGAGGCTGAGGAAGACATTGCTATGTCGATTATGGTGGTTTCATCTTCCACGATGGTGAAAGGAATGGCTTGGTCTTCATAGCCAATCATATGAGCGGAAAGGGTATAAGCTCCTTCCAGCAAGGAAGGGAAGCTATATTGACCTGAAGCGGAAGTAATAGTTTCGTAAGTAGTATCTTCTATACTGATCTCGACATTTGCCAGAGGACTGCCAGATGCGGTAACTGTGCCGGAAAGTGAGCCCATCCCATCCACAGTCATGAAGAAAGTGGTTTTGGGGAAGGTGCCAGACAGCGAGCCATTGGCTGAGGGAGCCATCGGATCATATACGGTACTGTCACTTTGCAGCTTACGGGCACGGTTACTGCCCACAGTCTGGGCTTGAAAGTAGTTACTAGAACCATAATGCTGTGTGTCCATGGGGCGATTTGCGTAGAGCACCAGATTATCACTAAAGTAGTTGAAGGGCGTACTCAGGGGAAGGATAATGGTGTCTTGCCCCATAGGGAAGTTTAACGTGCCATCAAATACCAGGGTGAGATTGGTGGGATCACTCCAGCCGGCAGAAAGGTCTGCCTCGGTGGTGGTGCCCAGCCAGAGTTTGATTGGTGTATCCATCACGGCTACGCTGAAATCGCTGTAAAACGAGATACCTGTAATCTGCCCAAATATACCGAATTCGTCAGGGTAATATAAGGCTTGGAACAGGCCGTTTTTGTAATAGAATTCCCAGGGTACGCGCTGATTCTGACCTCCGTCACCTATAGTGACAGAAATAACGTCTTCAGGCTGGACCAGGATGTGAAGCGGCGAAGTAGTGTCATTTACGCTGTTGACATCACCTGCCAGCACTACTTTACCCATGATCATCTGAGAACCTTCGGTAGTCGGTGTATAAGTAAGGATAGCACTCATAGTCTCACCGGGAGCGATATTCTCTCCGGCTGCAGTAACCAGGACGGTGCCCTGATCATCCACAATCTGAACCTGGTAGTCAGATTGGGCGGCAGTGCCATTGTTAAACACGCTCACAGTGTAATTTGTAGCGATGTTCACACTGGGAGTAGTGTTTCCTTCTATGGAGACTGCGGCCAGATCGTTTGGCGCAATCTCTTCAAAGACAACGTCATCTATGTACATAGTTTGTGATGTACTGAAAACACCGTGTTTGATAGCGATGTAACGTCCAACCCCTGTATGGGCGGTAAGGTTTACAATGTATTCATTCCAATTGCTGGGTACGGTGAGAGTTTCGGCCAATTCGAATGTACTGGCGTCGGTGGGATCCACGATCGTTCCGATCTCTATTCCACGGTTTGTTCCGCCTTTCAGCATGATCTTCACCCGGATGTTGCTAACGTCAATCGCAGTATCGATAACTGGTGAAATGAGGATCAATTCTGCATTCGCATCAGTGGAATTCGCGATTTGAACGCAGTGTGGCGGACTATAAGGACTGCTGGTACTGGTCCTGAGATATGACGAAGTAGCAGTACTGTTATGGATGTGAGACCAGCCCAAGGGGAAATTGGGTATATTGGCAGTATCCCAGTCTTCCATGAAGGGCAAGGTGTAGATAGTGGCGTCATAGCCGTTTCCAATAAGATCTACAGTGTGCACTTCACGGGTAGTATTATCTATAACCGAGATCTGGGCAGTGTGTTCGCCTTCAGCAGTGGGGCTATAATCCACACCAAAGAGCTCTGTGCCACCGGTAGCAAGGCTGGCCGGCAGATCAGGCAGATTCGTCAAAGTAAAAGCGGCCTCTCCGGTAAGGGAAATGCTATTGATTCCCAAAGTTCCTCCGCCGGCATTGGTGATGAAGAAATTCTGCTGAGCAGAACTTGCGACCAGCACGGTGCCAAAATCATACTCTGGAGGCGAAACGACACACATGGGTTCATCGCTAAGCGGGACCATGGTGAAAGTGGCTTTGGGGAAGGTTCCGGACAGAGCTCCTGTCCCTGAGGGATCCATGGGGTCGTAAACTGTGGTGTCGCTTTGTAGCTTACGGGCACGATTTGTCCCCACAGTCTGAGCCTGGAAATGATTCGTGGAACTATGCCAATCTGTGTCCATGGGACGATTCGCATAGAGCACCAGATTGCCACCGGCATAGGAATAGGGAACCTGCAGGGGAATCGTAATGGTGTTCTCCCCGATAGGGAAATCCATGTTGCCATCATAGACTTGGGTGAGAGTGCTAGGATCTATCCAGCCAGCGGAAAGGTCTTCCTCGAGGGTGCTTCCCAGCCAGATCTTGATGGGTGAATCCATCACGCCTACAGCAAAATTGCTGTAAAAAGTCAGCGCGGTGATGCTGCCCAACATGCTCATTTCACTCTGATAATACAGACTCTGAAACAGACCGTTTTTGTTGAAGAAATCCCAGGGCACACGTTGGTTTTGATCACCTTCACCAACTGTGACGCTGAAGACACCTTCAGGCTGAATGGCTATTGCCAGCTGCGGCGTTTCATCATTAGAGGCATTTATATCCCCGGCCAGGACTACTTTGCCGTAAACAGACATCAGAACCTCTTCGGTGGGAGTCCAGGGAATGACCACTTCTGCAGTCTCTTCAGCTGCTATCGTAGGTCCGGCCACAGAGGCAAGCTCTGTTCCTTCGCTATCCATCAGCTTGACCGTGTAGGTATCCTGAGTGGCAGTGCCATTATTATACACATCGATGGTGAAGTTTGTGACCACATTCACACTGGGTGTGGCGTTTCCATGAATTTCCAGAGCGGCCAGGTCGTTGGGTGCAATCTCTTCAAAGATAATGTCATCTATATAGATATTTCGGGCAGTGCCAGTAAACCCTGCACGGAAAGCAATGAAGCGTCCGTCACCGGTATAAGTGCTGAGCGGAATGGTGCGTTCTGCGAAGGTGGTATTGGCAAAGCTCATCGTGTTAATCGCTTCAAAAGTAGAAGGATCGGTCGGATTTGTCATCACTCCTATATCCAGGGTGTTGACGGTGGAAGTGGAGCGGATCCAGGCTTTGATTCTTATCGTATTCATAGGAATCGTAGCGGCAAATTCAGGCGACACCAAAATAAGTTCGGCGTCAAGATCAGAGGAATTGTACAATCTTAAGTTGTTGGGAAGACTGTGTGGAGAGACGGTACTGGTGCCTACCACGGCGGCAGTATTGGTCGAGTTTACAATTGCAGTCCAATCAAAAGGCAGTTCGGGAGCAGTAACTGCGTCCCAGTCTTGCGCATAAGGCAACGCTTGTATAGCGGTGTCTTCATGAGTAGTAAAACTCCAGATCGGACAGTCGGCGGCATCGCCAATCACATTGTAGGGAATTATCTGCCAGTAATAAGTGCTTTCAAAAGCTAATTCAGGATCCGGAGCATAGCTGGTGGCGTCTTCCAGATCAAGATTGTTCACGATATTGCTGGGGGGATTGTTTGTGCCAAAATTCAGCTTGTAACCAGCGGGCACTCCGCCTCCGGAAGTCCAGGAAAGCGCAGTATAAGGCGTTATCAGTGTCTCCGCATCAAGAGGGGAAACCGCTACGGCCGGGTTGGGAGGGTTCACAAGGGTCAATTCAGCCATATTGAACCGGATGTTGGCCCGATTAACGGAAAGGGTGCCGATAGTGGCACTAATGGCTGGGATGCTGTCGTTCTGATAGCGTAAGGCGCTGTCAAAATCGGTAGGAGTATAGTAAACCAGAGCATTCCGGGCATAAGACCCGGGAATAACGTCGGTTACTACGTCAACGAGTATATTTTGCGTACCATTCCAAATGAAGGGCGTGCTGAAGGTATGGGTATTCCAGCCGTTCACAGGCAGGAAGTTGTTTTCCACAAATACTTCCTGGTAGGTACCGGTTTCAAAACCCGTATTCAGTTCAGTCTGATCGGTGTGTTTGAGGCGAATTCTATAGTTCGGCATCTCAGAACACGTATTTACGTCCTGAACGTTGAAAGCGAGTGAATTGATGTTTCCAGCGCCTCCACCCACATCTTCTATTTCGTCCATGCGATACAGATACTGTTGGCGGAAGTTTTTGTAATAGGTGCCGTAGGGGGTAGGCGCACCGGTGACGGTGTTCGTGCTTGTGCCGTCACCAATGGTTACCGTAATTTGGGCACCAAGAAATGTTGTAGCTCCCAGGACTAATGCCAAGAGCAAGATAAACAGCGTCGATCTTTTCATTGCTGTACTCCTATATGTCTTTGTCGTTGTTGTTTTATCCCTATTGCCAAATGTGGCATGGGCTTAAATTGAAAAAGCTGATGACTGCTATAGTCACCAAACACTGTCCAAGAATAGGACAGCGGGTATTTTGTAAAGTAATTTCTTTCCATATTAGATATTATGATGCAAATTGCGAGCCAATACTGAATGCCATTCTCCATTTTTGTCAAGGTGTAGTGGATATATTTCGACAACGCTTGGGAATGATTAATATTTGATGATGAATTTAAGGTATTAGTTAATCAAAGCGGGCCATTAACTTTTCAAGTCAGCTTTTCTAAAGAGAGATTTATCCGGTGTCTGCCTCTCCTGTTTGTTGTAGTAATGATGACGTGGAGATGGCAGGAATATATGCTCCTATCTCTACGTCATATTTAGCATGAGTGATATAGAGGGGCCAAGGCGAGATGTGACGCAGGATGTCTCATATTTGGACGGAAAGCTTGGAGTATCATTGATTTCGGCTTTCCGTACATTATCTAAGACGGCACAATCTTAGTCTTTATCACACACTTTCTCGCTGGTTCAATGGATCTGTAGTTTGAATTAACGGCAAAGATTAGAATGCCAGGGTTTAAGTGTAGGTATGCTGGGGAATAATTGCAGAACACATTTGGGATTAGGGGTTTAATGCGCTAACCATTTAGTGCGGAGCACGGCAGCTGGGCTATGAGCATACGCTTGTCGTCCTACCGGACTTTAAAAAATTGAGACTTGAGAATCGTGGTGTAAATTGGATAGCAGAATAAAAAAGCCCCGGATTTTTGGTCCGGGGCTTGATTTATGAGCTGTATTCTATTTCA
>CAXZAB010000102.1:0-7722 GCA_964293715.1 uncultured bacterium
TCGTACCCAAAGCAGACGGGGTCCTCAAGAAATTCATTGACGGAATCCGAAATCTAAAAAATCTTGGCTATAACAATAAAATTTATAGGGGTTATCATGAGATTTGCCATAGAGAAAAAAGAATTGCTATCCAGCATACAACATCTGGTGAGCGTCGCTCCCGCCAAAAATGCCTCTCCCATTCTGACCAATTATCTGATCCAGGCATCAGAGGAGACTTCCTTGGTACGGATCACTACTTCGGATCTGAAGATCACTGTGGTAGTGGAATTTGCGGCTGCCGTGAGCGAAAGTGGAACTATCGCCGTATCAGCCCGGCACTTTAACGAAATTATCAACTTTATGCCGGAAGCGGTGGTCAATTTCTGGCAGCATGACGAACTGCTGATGATCCAGTGCAATAAGATCGACTTCAACCTTTTAATTGCGGATCACACCTTGTTCCCGGAAGTTCCCAAAGTCAATTTTGACAAAGCTCTTGTTATCGATGCTGCTCTTTTTGACCGTATGGTTTCAAAGACCCATTTTGCCGTGTCCACCGATGTCAACCGTGCCGTTTTGACCGGCGTGTGCTGGAAGATTATGAAGGATTCACATCTGATGGCCGCTACCGATGGCCGCAAAGTAGCAGAGATTAAAATCAAAAATTCCACATTGCTGGCAAATCAGGGAGAGCAAAGCGCCGATTCCGCTGAAAACCTGTTTCCGGATGCTTCCCAGGACAGCGTGATCGAGAGAATCATCCCGGTAAAGACCCTCATCTTCCTGCAAAAAGTGCTGGAAAGCGGCAATAAACCCATCAAAGTCCTGATCGAACACAGCAAGGTAATCTTTTCCTACGATAAATTCCTGGTCTTTTCTCAAGTGATTGAGCATAAATTCCCTGAATATCAGAAAGCCTTTGTGGATACCCTGCAAAACCAATTTGAAATCAATAAAGAAACTTTAAGGGAAGCCATTCGCCGCGTAGCTCTGGTGGCACCGGACGAAAACCTGCGCATCCGTTTTGAGCTCGATAGTGAATTCTTTGAAGTGAATACCTCAGATCGCGATACCGGTGATGCCAAAGAAAATCTCGAGGATTACAGCTTTCAGGGCAGCCAGACCGGAGTGTCCTTCAATTACCGCTATATGCTCAGCATCCTGGATGCCGTGGATAGCGAGAAAGTGGTGATCAAACTGGGTACTTCCAAGGATCCTATGATGATCTACAATCAGGCAGATAAGGAAAACGAAGAAATCACTTTCCTCTTGATGCCGCTGCGCTCCTAAATACCTTAGTAAAAGATTGAAGCTGCATAGTATCGAGCTGCGCGATTTCAGAAGTTATGAGCAGCAGAGGTTTGGCTTTGAGCCCCAGGGAAATCTCATTATCGGCCCCAATGGCAGCGGCAAAACAAACCTGTTGGAGGCCATAGCCTATACCTCGATCGGCAAGTCCATCCGCTATCATTTGGACAGCGAACTGGTACGGCAGCACGCAGATGGTTTTGTGCTGGCTGCCCGCTATAAGACGGATCTGAACAGCGAGCTGAATATACAGCTTTCCTATCTGCAAAACCGCAAGCTGCTGAAAATAAATGAAGTAGTTTCAAGGCAGCTCAGCGATCTGGTGGGCAGGGTGAAAGTGATCTACCTGGCCCCGGATGATATTGGCTTGATCAATGGCTCGCCCCGCATTCGCCGGCAATATTTTGATTTTGCCATCTCGCAGCTCTTCCCCGCCTACTTGGCTCTGCTCAGAGCCTATTTACACGTGGTGGATCAGCGCAATCGTCTGCTGAAGACAGAGCATGGCAAAAGCGAAAAACGCAGTTGGGACCTGCGCTTTGTCCAGGCGCTGCTGGATCTGTATCCCTACCGGGAAAAATACCTTAAGCTTTTAAATGCGGAATTGCAGGGAGAATTTGAAGAAATCTCAGATAATACCCGGCAGGTCAATATCTCTTATGAGCCGGCTTTCAAAGATGCGTTTGCCCAGGATCAGGAAAGCCTTTTGGCACATCTGGAAAGCATCGCACCCAAAGAGCTGCTCTGGCAGCGTAGCCTGATAGGGGCGCATTTGGATGATTACAACTTTCGTATCGCTGAAAACGGTATGCAGAGTTTTGCTTCCCAAGGGCAGAAACGCATCGCGGTGATCATCGTGAAGCTCATCCAGGCCAAGCTCGTAAAAGAAACCACCGGCATAGTGCCCATCCTGCTCTTCGATGATATTTTTGCCGAATTGGATGCTACTCACAGCGAACGTATCCGCGATCTATCGGCCGGATCTTGCCAGATCTTTGTAGCCAGTCCCAAAGAGGATATTGCTCAGGTCTTTAGCTCCATGACCGCCATCAGACTGGGAAAAAGCGGATGAAACGCCTGAAGCTGGACAAGCAGATCTTGGGCTGGATGATGTATGACTTTGCGAATTCTGCCTTTACCACCATCATCGTGACTGTGGTTTACAGCGTGTATTTCATCAAAGTAGTGGTGGGCGGAGATCCCGGTTATGGAGAAATGCTCTGGGGACGCGCAGTGGGAATCTCTATGACTTTGGTGGCACTTACGGCACCGATCCTGGGCGCCGTGGCAGATTATTCCCGCTCCAAAAAGAAGTTCCTGTTTTTCAATACCTATCTCACCATCATCTTTACCGGGCTCTTGTACTTTGTGGGTCCGGGACAAATCTCCCTGGGTATGACCTTCTTCATCATTGCAAATTATGGTTTTAACTCTGCCAATGTCTTTTACGACGCTTTCCTGCCTGAGATTACCACACCTGAGAATCTGGGTAAGATCTCTGGCTTTGGCTGGGCTGTGGGCTATATGGGTGGCCTGCTTGCCCTGGTGGTATCTTTAATCCTCATCCAATACGATACCCGCTGGGTCTTCCCCATGATTTCGGTGCATTTCTTTGTATTCAGCCTCTTTACCTTTGTCTGGCTCAAGGAGGTGAGGCTGCCCTCAAAACGCACAAATTACTTCAGGACAGCTTATCAGAGGGTGTATGCCTCGCTCAAAAACATGAAAAGCTATCCCGAACTGCTGAAGTTTATGCTCAGCTATTTTATCTACAATGATGGCATTACCACGGTGATCGTCTTTGCTTCCATCTATGGCATCACCCGCTTTGGAATGAATACTCAGGACATGATTATCTATTTTGTCTTGGCGCAATTTACCTCGATGATCGGCTCCGCTGTATTTGGCTGGCTCACCGATAAAAAGGGGGTAAAACTCTCGCTCTCGATCTCGCTCATCATCTGGATCGCAGTGGTGGTCTGGGGCTTTTTCTGCAGGACTGCCTTCGAATATTATTTCGTGGGACTTTTGGCCGGACTGGCCATCGGCAGCAGTCAATCAAACAGCAGAACCATGCTGTCTATGCTCACTCCCCACGACCGTCAGGCTGAGTTCTTCGGATTTTATACCTTGACAGGCAGACTGTCTGCTATAATAGGACCTATACTGTATGGATGGATAGCACACGTAAGTGGAGACATCAGATACTCTATCTTGTCTCTGCTCTTGTTCTTTTTGACCGGCTGGATTGCTCTGCAATTTGTCAACCCTGTGAAAGGTTTGGCGGATGCCGGAAACACTATACAAACCCAAACTAATGGAGGTTAAAATGAAAAAGTTTACTTTGATTTTCGCACTGCTGCTGATCACACTGATCGGTCTGACTGGCTGTGGCAAAACAAAACCCACGCTATATATCTTTAACTGGAGCGATTATATCGATCCCACCCTCATCGCAGAATTTGAAGAGGCCAATAACTGCAAAGTTAAATACAGCACCTTCGATTCCAATGAAAACATGCTCACCAAGATCAAGAGCTCTACCCAGAGCTTTGATATCATCTTCCCCAGCGGAGATCACGTAAGCATCTTAAACGAACTGGACCTGCTCGAAGAGCTGGATAAGACAAAACTATCCAATATCAATAACCTGTCCCCCCAGCTTTTGGCAAAAGCCCGCTCTTTTGATCCCGAAAACAAACTTTCCATCCCCTATGCTTGGGGACTTACCGGTTTGATGTATAACAAGCAATTTGTACCACAAGAGATCGTAGCCTCCGGAGGATGGAACATCCTGGGAGATTCTTTCTTTGATGGCAAAAACAAAATTACCATGCTGGACGACGCCCGTGAAGTGATCGGTGCGGCTCTGATCTATAGCGGATATTCCGTAAACGATACTTCGCCCGAAGCCCTGGGAGCAGCGCACGAAGTGCTCAAAATCTGGGATCGTAATATCACCCAGTTTGACAGCGATTCCTATAAGAATGAGCTGCAAGACGGCACCACCTGGCTGGCACAGGCCTACAATGGCGATGCTCTGCAACAGATGAACGAAAATCCAGACCTGGATTTCATTCTGCCCAAAGAAGGCGCTGCTATGTGGATGGACAATATCGTGATGTTGAAGAATAGCCAGAACAAGGACTTGGCCTACAAATTTATCGACTTCATGCTCGATAAGGATGTCTCCAAACGGAATTCTGAATATATCATGTACCCCACTCCCAATCAAGCAGCTATGGCGATGATGGACGCAGATTTTATCAACAATAAGATTATCAATCCAGACGAAGAATATCTGGATAAATGCTATATGATAGATTTTCTGGATGAGGCTATACGCAGCATCGACCAAATCTATGAAGACATTAAGATGAACTAAAGGACATATAAATAATGGACAATCTCGGCTCACTAAAACGAAGCCACTACAGTGCAGAATTAGATGGCCAAGCCATCGGTACAGTCGTCACCGTAATGGGTTGGGTGCACAAGCGCCGCGATCTGGGAGGCCTGATCTTTCTGGATATCAGAGACGTGAAAGGCATCATCCAGATCGTGGTACATCCGGAAAAGCACGTCATCTTTGCCAAAGCAGAGAAGGTGAGGGGTGAATATGTACTCGCCGTTACCGGTACTTTGACCCATCGCAGTGAAGGGAATATCAACAAAAACATGCTCACCGGCGAGCTGGAAATAGATGCCACAGAGCTCTGGATCCTGAACGACACCCTGCCTTTGCCCATTCAGATTGATGGCATAGCCATGGCGGAAGAAGACTTGCGCCTCACCTATCGCTATCTGGATCTCAGACGGCCTTATCTGCAGAAAATCATTACTACCCGCGCCAAAGTAACCTCGCTGATGCGTAGATTCCTGGATGCGGAAGGCTTTTATGAGATCGAGACCCCTATGCTCATGAAGAGCACTCCGGAAGGCGCCCGTGACTATTTGGTGCCCAGCCGTGTGCATCCGGGCAAGTTTTATGCGCTGCCCCAAAGCCCACAGATCTTTAAACAGCTTCTGATGATAGCCGGTTTTGACCGCTATTACCAGATCGCACGCTGTTTTCGGGATGAGGATCTCAGGGCAGACCGTCAGCCGGAATTTACCCAGCTGGATATCGAGCTGTCTTTTGCACATCAAGAGGATATCTTTGATCTTTTGGAAAGACTGATGCAGAATATCTTTGCCGAAATCCAAGGCGTACAGCTTCCTCTGCCTTTTCCCAGGCTGAAATACCAGGAGGCGATGGACCGCTTTGGTTGCGATAAGCCCGATTTGCGTTTTGCCTTGGAATTGGTGGATTTTTCCCGGATCCTGGCAAAGAGCGAATTTAAGGTCTTTCAGGAATGTCTAGCCTCGGGCGGGGTGATCAAAGCCCTGGCTATTCCGGATGGAGCAGCTTTTTCCCGCAAACAGCAGGATGCCTTGGTGGATTTGGCCAAGCATCTGGGTGGCAAAGGAGTAGCCTTTGCCAAGGTAACAGAGAATGGCCTGGAAACGGGCATCAGTAAGTTCCTGTCTGCCGATGAAGCACAGGATATGATTGAAGCTGCCCAAGCTCAGCCGGGTGACCTTCTGGCCATCGTAGCTGATTCTTACAATACTACCTCCAAAGTCCTGGCCTATCTGCGCAATCAACTGGCAAAAGATCTGCAGCTATATGATCCCAAAGCTTTAGCCTTCTGTTGGGTTACGGACTTCCCACTCTTTTTGCCCAGTGAAGAAGGTGGCGGTTGGGAGCCGGCACACCACATGTTTAGCTTGCCCAAAGAAGAACATATTCCCTGGCTGGATGATCCCGATAAGATCGGCGATATTCAGGGACAGCTTTACGACATGGTCTGCAATGGCATGGAACTTTCCAGCGGCAGCATCCGTTGTCACCGTTATGACATTCAAAAGAAGATCTTTGATATTCTGGGCTTTAGTGAAGAAGAGCTGAGGCCACGCTTTGGTTTTTTCCTGGATGCCTTGAAATACGGAACCCCGCCTCATGGCGGTATAGCCCCCGGTCTGGATCGACTGATCATGATCCTTTGTCAGGCAGATTCCATCCGGGATGTGATCGCTTTCCCCAAAACACTCAGAGCCACCGACCTGATGAATCAGGCGCCCTCTGAGGTGGACGAGGCCCAATGGCAGGAACTTCACCTAAAATTCAGAGAATAATCACACTTAGCAGCGGTAAATCGCGGGGCTCAAACCTTATGTCGATTTGCCGCTATTTTGCTGAGCAGCGCTTGCCTGTGGAGATTGCCACGGCGGTCTTTACCCATGCCAAATCTCCTGCCTGCGCAAGCTGCCGGCACTTGGGTATCCCTACTCTCATTATCCCGGCCCATGATATGCCGGCCTTTGAAGAAAGGCTCATCGCTCTGGCACATAGCGAGAACGCCAAACTCATTGCCTTGTGTGGCTTTATGAAGCTGCTCAGCCGGGATTGCCTCTCTGCCTTGAATATCCCTGTGCTCAATATCCACCCCGCGCTTCTGCCCAAATACGGAGGCCGGGGAATGTATGGCATGAGGGTGCATGAGGCTGTATTCGCAGCCGGTGACAAGCTCTCCGGCGCCACCATTCATCGTGTGGATCACATCTATGATCATGGCAAAATCCTGGCGCAAAAAGCTGTGGATATCTCAGACTGCACTTGCCCTCAGGAGATTGCCGGCAAAGTGTTGGCCGTGGAACACGAAATTTATGCCCCCGCTATCTTAGATGAACTACAAAGACTATAGGATCGCCATCGCCACTTTGGGCTGCAAGGTAAATACCTATGAATCCGCAACCATTGTGGAGAGTTTTGAGGGGTCTGAAGTCGTTGACTTTTCGCAGGATGCAGACATCTATATCATCAATACCTGCACAGTAACTAACCGCAGCGATTACAAAAGCCGCAATCTCATCCGTAAAGCCTTGAAAAAGAAAGAACTCAATCCCAAGATCAAGATCATAGTTACCGGCTGTTTTGCCCAAAGGTCGCCTGACGAAATTGCTGAAATGGGCGAGATTGATTTCATCATAGACAATCAGGCCAAACTGGACATTGCTGAGATAGTATCCGGAAGAGACTACGCTTTTGCTGATATCATGCAAGCCAAAGACTTTGCCTACCGGCCACTTACCTCAATGCTGACGCATACCCGCGCCTATCTGAAGATTCAGGATGGCTGCGATTTTTACTGTTCCTATTGCGCCATTCCGTATGGCCGAGGCCATAGCCGCTCTGCCCGCTTTGAAGATGTGATCGCTCAAGCCAATATTTTTGCCAAGCAAGGCTATAAAGAGATCGTCCTGGGCGGCGTAAATATCGGCCTCTACTCCTCCGTAGCGCAGGACGCCGTTCCTGCGAAAAGCTCTCCTGTAGTGGCGGACTCCGTTCCGCCTACACCACAAGCTATCCTTCAGCCCCAAGACCTCGCC
>CAXZAB010000103.1:0-7665 GCA_964293715.1 uncultured bacterium
GATGGCGGCAATAGATTCCAATTCCCTGTGCCCATAAGGATGCTCCTCATCGGCCGGCTTTTGCGCCTGCTTCATAAAGATTTTGACTACGATATAATAAACTGTGTCCGAGATCGACATCACCCCATCCGCCAACAGCGCCGGGCTATATCCCAAGATGCCGATGCTGGTTTTGAGCGCAGCCAGAACCACGTTTGCGATTAGTCCCAGATTCACCGTTAAAGTAGTAACTTTATCGCGATCCTTCACCATCTATCTCCATAATATCAAAAAAGGTTTCCTTGGGAAAAGCGGCACGAATCTGCTGCCGAAAATCGTCTGCGGCAATGGCAGATTTGCCGATAGCGGTAGAATTGAGTGCAAAAGCCTTGATTTTGAAGGGGATGAGGCAATATACCTGACAATTTTTCAGGAAGTTTTGCAGGTGCTGTTTGCTCAGTTTGATGCATTCGGGGTGGCGGAAAATGATCTTTGGATTGCTGGCGGCGAGAGATTTGGACAGTTTTTCATATATGCTGTCGGTCAAAGATGTGGGGATATATATGGCCTGGGGTCCCAGTTCCAGGAGCTGCATAAGCTCTTTTTCATGCTGGATCAAACTCTCGATCTTGCTGCACTGCCAGCGGGATTTATGCTTAATCAGGATTCCTTCTGCCTGCTTTAATCTGCGAACCTGATAGCCGGTGAGCTCCGCCTGAGGCAGATCGCGCAGCATAATCAAGCGTTTCAGCTCTGTAATGATCTGCTCTATACTGCCATAGCTGGCTCCTACAAGCAGAATCAACGCATCAATGGCATCTTCCATAGCGATGGATTTGCGGTCTAAAGAACCATCCACCAAAACTTTCCGGGCACCCAAAGCTCTGAACTGGGCCATCAGTTTAGCCTGCTGCAGCACAGAGGGAGGGCCGGTGATCTGGGTTTTCAGCGGATGCAAAGCTTTGGCCAAAAACAGTTTACGCCCACTATATGTGAGCGCAGAAAGCACCTGAACTTTGCTGCATAAAGCATCCAGGCTCTGAGCATCACAGCAAAAAAGCATGCCGGGAAACAGGGCTACCTGCGGTTTATGAGTCTTAAATACCAAGTCTTTTTCTTCGCCATCTATGCCGGTGGTCATCACAGCCCAGCCTAATGAGGGTGAATCTGCCAGAATAGCGTTCAAGAGCGAGGTCTTGCCAGAATTTTTGCTGATTCCCACCAAGGCTATATTGCGAGTAGCCCTGGCGGAAATCAATTTCTTCATAGGCAATGTACTTTAGGGTTTGCGGCGTTGCAGCCTTTTGGTATCGGAGGGCTCGATGCTGATTTTTTTGCCTTTCAGCAGCTTCATCACGCCTTCACTGCTCTCATACTCTTTAGAGCAGAGACCACGGTAGTTAGCATCATCCAAAGCCTCAAAATCAGGCTCGGTATAGCTGGTGATCACACCTTCATAATTGCGCAAAATCACGCGCCCGGGCATCTGAGAAATGATATAATTCGGCATCACGGGAATCTTGCCACCGCCTCCGGGAGCGTCCACCACGAAGGTAGGCACACAGAGACCACTGGTGTGTCCACGCAGAGATTCGATAATCTCGATCCCCCGGGAAATGGGGGTGCGGAAATGGGCAATGCCCTCGGTGAGATCGCATTGATAGATATAATATGGTCTCACACGATTACGTACCAGCTTCTGCACCAAGGTTTTCATCACGTCCACATGGTCGTTTATGCCTTTTAGCAGCACAGACTGATTGCCCATGGGAAGTCCGGTCTCAGCGATCGCAGCCAAAGCTTTAGCCGCCTGTTCACTGAGCTCTTGAGGATGGTTAAAGTGAGTATTCAGCCACACAGTGGGATACTTCTTCAAAACCTGCATAAGCTTTGGGGTAAAGCGCATAGGCAAAACCACCGGAGTGCGGGTTCCCAGTCTGATAATCTCCACATGCTCGATCTTGCTGAGGCGGCCCAAAATTTCATCCAGGCGTTCATCGCCCAAGGTAAGAGGGTCACCACCGGATAAAATCACATCACGAATCTCTTTGTGATCCCGGATATAGTCGATAGCCCTATCCACATTTTCTCGTGGCATGGGGGCATCGTGTTCACCGGCCTTTCTGCGTCTGGTGCAATGCCGGCAATACATGGAGCATTGGTCTGTGAGCAGCAGCAGCACTCTGTCCGGATAACGGTGAGTCATACCGGGTACGGGGGCATCGGCATCTTCGCTGAGCGGATCCTCCATATCGATGCCATCCACATCACTTTCCTGAATGCGGGGTATAGCCTGCATACGTACGGGATCATGGGGGTTTGATTGATCTATCAAAGAAAGATAGTAGGGGGTGATTGCCATTCGGAAAGAGAAGTCTTTCTTGGCAAACAAGGCTTCTTCATCTGGCAAGAGCTTGATGTATTTTTGCAACTCTTTCACATCTGTGATGCGGTTTTTGAGCTGCCAATGCCAATCCTGCCACTGCTCTTCGGTGGCGATTGAACGAATGTCTATTATGCTCATGAGAACTCCTTTAATCTGTGTATCTCTCTTGGAAGAGCTTCATTAATAATGGATTGCGTCGCAGAAGATCGAGCGAAATCATGGCATGACTTGAGGCATAACCATTGCCCAAAATCATATCCACATCGGCTCCGATGCCTTCTGCACCCAAAGCGGCTTTGGTGAATGAAGTAGCCATGGAGAAAAAGTATATTAAGCCACGGTCGCGGGCGGCCATAATGCTGGGTAATTCTGTATCTTCGACATTGACCACGTTTATCACCACATCGGCCATTTTGCCATCGGTGAGACGCGATACTTCTTGTTGAATCTTGATGGCGTCTGTAGCTTGGGCGATGATGACTTCGTGACAGCCGGTTGCTATGCAAGTGGGTATGTAATCCGGATTACGTACTACGCCTATCACCTTGCCGGATACTCCAGCGCGTTCGCGGGCCACGGCATTGCAGAGGACTCCGCTTTTGCCATTGGCGCCGATGATCACTACGTTATCGCCTGGTTTTATCAGTCTTTCAGCTTGGGCCGGGGCTCCAGCCACATCCAGTACTGAAAGGGCCAGATTTTCGTCCATATCATCCGGCAATTTTGCATAAATTCCACTGGAGAAGATGATGGCCTGGCCTACAATCTCCACTTGGTCTTTATTGAAAAGCACTCTATTGACTTTCATAATCTTCAGAGGAGTAAGTGATAGCGACACCAGAGAGGCTACTTTATCCCCCACCTTGATTTCGTCTTTCATCTCAAAATTGGGACCAATCGCGGCCACTTTTCCTATCAACATGCCTCCGCTGCCGGTATCTTCATTCTTGTGCTTTCCGGTACGGTTTGTAAGCTCAATAGCATGTTCGGCAAAAGCTTTTTCCAAGTCTTTGTGTCCCTGTTTGCTAAGCTTGTTTTTGATCTGATGAAAGGATGCACTATCCACATTCAGACGAATCACGTCAAGTAAGAGTTCATTGTCCCAGATCTGGGACATATCGTTATTCAGCACTCTTGCGGGTTGTGGCAAAACGCCTTTGGGTTCGATCACGCGATGGGTGCCATAGCGGCATCCGCCTGTCTTCATAATTCCTCCATAGGTCTTATCTATTTTTTATGTTTTTTAAAGTAAATTCTTTTAGTCTCCCCATTCTTTTGATTTGCTTATTTATGTCAATGATAAAGTGGAATTTGGCCAAAAACCCCGTGTCCGTAAATAAACAGTGGCAATTTGTGGTTTTTTTGCCGTTTACGCTTATGCTATAATATTAAGACTAAACCGTAAAGGAGAAACGATGTCTGAAAACAAAAAATACGAGAACAAGAAATCAAAGGTAAAATATCTGGTAGTGGCAGCTCTGGTTGTGATCATTGTGGCACTGATTTTAATCATCCCCAGATGCATGAAGCATCAAAATGAAGTACAAATTGAACAGGTCCATGATGCTATGGATAAGCTTCATCAATATGTAGATAATTATGTGAAAAACAATGACAGCGCCAGCGGTTTCGAGCTTGAACAGGCTCTTGTGGAGCTTGGCCTCAAAGACAAGGTTCTGAAAAACTGGGAATTTGCCATAGCCTGGAAACCAGCGGCTATCTACACCAGCGAGATGATGGAAAAGCTCAAAGAAGTGGAGATTAACGAATACGTCTATGTGGCTCCTTACAAGATCATTATGGCTGTAGCCACCGCTTCAAACCCCGCAGGAGAAGGCCGTAAGCTCTGGTTTGACGGTGACAAGAACTCCTATCATGGTTTTGGTGCAGATGAAAGCATAGAACCGGACTGGCAAAGGATATTCCCCAAACCCTGAGTAAGTATTTCAGAACCCAAGGGCTATCTTAGATTAATAGATAAACAGCTGTTTGAGCTCATCCATATTCATGGTCTTGAGCACCGCGTTGCCGCCTTCGATGACTTCATTGAAGAGCTCCATCTTGTTTTGCTGTAAAGCCATAATCTTCTCTTCCACAGTACCCTTGGTAATGAGCCTGTAAACTTGGACTTTCTTGGTTTGACCGATGCGGTGGGCACGGTCTATAGCCTGATTCTCCACCATGGGATTCCACCAGGGATCAAAGATGATCACGGTGTCTGCGGCGGTAAGATTGAGTCCGGTGCCGCCAGTCTTTAAGCTGATCAAAAACAGCCGGATATCCTCGTTATTCTCAAATTCTTCTATGGGGCTTCTGCGGTCTTTGGTTTTACCATCCAGGTAGCTGTAACTGATGTCCCGGGCATCAAAAACATCACGCATGATGTGCAACATTTTCACGAATTGAGAAAATACCAGAATCTTATGTCCCGCCGAGATGGAATCCTGAACCAGCTCCACCAGCAGTTCCAGCTTGGCTGAAAGCTCCACAGTAGGCAGCACATCATCATTGGCCAGATGCGGATGATTGCAGACCTGCCGCAGCTTGGTAAGGGCAGCTAAAATGTGCACATAGCTCATTTCTTCCTGGCTTTCCGGCATCAGCTTTTTCTGTACTGAATCCAGAATCTGCAGATACAGTTTCTCCTGGACGGTGTTCATCTTGCACCAGGAAATCTGCTCCTGTTTATCGGGCAATTCCAGCAAGACCTCTTTTTTGATCCTGCGCAGAAGAAAGGGCGATACTGCCCTGTGCAAAGAGAGCTTGGCCGAGTGATCATCCTCCGGACTGAGATACAACTCTTTGAACTTTTTCAGGCTGCCCAAATAGCCGGGCATGAGGAAATCCATGATGCTCCACAGTTCGGTAAGATTATTCTCGATAGGAGTGCCGGAGAGGGCAAGACGGTGATTTGAACTCAGTTTCTTGATCGCCGAAGTGCGCTGGGCCGAAACGTTTTTGATGTTTTGCGCTTCATCCAGCACTATCCATTCAAAGTGCATGGTCTTCAGCAGTTCAAAATCGCTGAGCACCATAGAATAACCGATCAGATACAACCTGATATTGGGACTGCTCAGCAGCTCAATACGGTTGGCTTTGTTACCCTCCACGATCACGTAGGGGATATTGGTATGAAATTTCTCAATCTCGGCAGCCCAGTTGTAGGTGAGGGTTTTGGGACAAATCACCATGCTCACGGTATCTTTGGGCGCGTTTAAGATCATAGTCAGGGCTTGAATAGTTTTACCCAGGCCCATTTCGTCGGCCAGAATGCCGTTCAGATGGTAGTGCTTGAGCATCTTCATCCAGGCTACGCCGGATTTTTGGTAACTTCTTAGGATAGTTTGCAAATAGTGAGGTAAATCTAAGGGCTTATCCAGTTTGCGCCGGTGCAGATCGCGGAACATGTTTTCCAGATAGTCGTCGCCCATCACCCTAAAGGCCGGATTTTCTTCCCGCAATCTTTGATAGTAAGGCAAATTCAGCATGCGGGCCCGGTACACATCGTCCTTATCCCTTTGGCTGCGGGAGATGAGCCCTTCCACTTCCTGAAATACTTCGGGATTGCTGATAAAATACAGACGTCCGTCCACAGTATGCAAAAACTCTTCTGAAGAACGGAAATGGCGCTTTAATTCCTCATGCGTAAAGCTAAGATCAGCATACTTATAGCTCACTTCATAGCTAAACCAGTCGATGTCTTCACTGCGCTGAACATCCATCTGAACTTCCAGTTTGATCTTGGTAATAAAGTTTGCGCTGAGTTCATCATCGATCACGATCTCCCAATCCTTGTCACTGAGATGGAAGATTGCTTTTTGCAATTCTTCGAAAGCAGAGCTGGCATAGACCAGACGTGCATGCTGCTCCAATTGATCAATCTGCGGTTCAGGCAATTCCGAGATCAGCTGCTGTACCTTGTCCATAAGGTTGTGCGGCAGATAAAACCAGAGTTTTTCATCAGGATCTGCGCCCTTATAAGAGGTGTGCACCAAAGGTTTAAAATACTTCAACATCGACAGCGGGATCTCGTACTCATCGTCATAGATCAGCGCGCCTTCGATCATAATTTCTTCTCCCAGAGGACGGATGTAAAGCCGGCTTTTGGGCTCGGAATCAATGATGGCAGGCATTTCGATGGAAGCATCAAAATCCAGATAGATCTCCCGTTTCGAGAGTTCACTGTGCACTATGCTGCGATAGTAAATGAGGTCCTTCTCCCCCATCACCATCTGATTGGAGAAGATTTTGTCGATCACGTCATTGCGGAAAGGCAGCCAAAGCTTGTGGGCTTTATTGCGGAAAAAGAGCCAGGTAGGATAGCCCGCATACCAGATGGACAGCTCATCTACCAAGATCGGGGACAAGCTGAAAGACTTCTTGCCAGCAGGCTCGATTCGCAGCACCAAAGGATAAGGCTTGGGCGCAAAGCTGAGCTCTTCACCGGTTTCTTTCACCAGCACCGTCTGTGCCAAGCTTTCCAAGCGTCCCATCAAAAGAGGAAACTGTTTTTTATAGATAGACCAAAATTTACCTTTGGCACTATAAGCCGCACGGTTTGCGTCCAACCAACGGAAGAGGGCCAGTTCGTAATCATCCAAAACCCCATGATTGGCCTTGGTCTGAGGATCGATATCATCAGAATCTTTTAAGAGCTTGAGCAATTCCGGCATTTCCAGACCGGTATAAGCCCTGTGGTAAATGCGGATTTTATCTGTTTCGGGATCGTATATACCCTCGATCTCCAGCGCTGCCTTATGAGGAATACTCAGCCAGGAAGGATTGCCCCGTAAAGTATCGCCATCACAAGTCTCCACCAATTCTTCATTTAAGATATCGTCTGAAAGATAGTTGTAGCTATAACGCAAAAGAGAGAGATAATGGCGGCAAGATTCATCCCGTCCGCACTCTGCACAGCGAAAGCGGATGATCCTTTCTGTGCTGGGATTATAAAGAACTTCCACCCATTCACTAAAGAATTCGCGTTTCTCCAAAGTGGGGAAAAAGCGCAAAAGGATGTTCCCCGCTTCATCTGCCGTATGCCAATACCACAGATCTCCCTCAGAAAGTGGGATCACTGCATGATTGAAATACCAGCTGTTAGAGCGTTCGTGGTAATCTTTGCTGAAGAGCCGAGCCATTTTACATCCTTTTTATCTTGATCTATTATTAAATATGAGAACTCTGCTTTTTTGTCAATGTATTTATGCGCCTTATTTGTTTTTGACCCTCTAAATCCTCCACATATATGTACAGAGTGTCAAGTAAAACATCAAATCACAGGCTCAATTGCAGCTCAG
>CAXZAB010000104.1:0-7624 GCA_964293715.1 uncultured bacterium
AGAAGGACTTGTAGGACTAGTGTAGGTTTTTGCATTATTCTTTCCCATATCTTCACTGTACCAATAGTCATTGAAATCGAAGTTCTCAGAATAAGTGTCAGCCCAAGCTATACCGACAAAGAACAAACTCAGCGTAAATAAGAAAATCAGATTCTTCATAATTCCTCCATGAATCATGAGTATTGTGCTATCAATTATATTTATAGATCTTTGGAGACGAAATATTGGAGTCGCAATGCTTGGCAAGCTATTTTTATTGAGCACCCGGAAACTCCTGCCTTACTATGTTGTACCTATATCTCATCCTCACGGTTTCGCAAATCATCCAGGTACTGAATCACAGTAAGATACCTGATCCTCCACACAGGAGTATCTTCGAAGGCCCGGAAGCTTTGCTCAAAGATATCGTAGGTATTGACTTCGGTTTCGAAGGTCAGATTCTCCATCTCCCGCTTGAGCGGAGCAATCTTACGCTGATAAGAGGTACTATCTATACCGCCCGATTTTAGGATACGTCTGCTCTCTTTTAGCTCTTGCGCAAGGACATCCATACGCTCCCTCTTGCCTATTACAACCGGGTCCAAGTGCTTTGCATAATGCACGGCTTCCTCAAATCCTGCCAAGGCAGTAAGCAATTCCGCCCTATGCTCTTCCACATAAAGGCAGAATCTATAAAGATCTCCCAATATCTCTGCAGCTCTGGCATCACCGCGAGGGCCCAGGTAATCGATAAACTGTTGAGCCACAAGCGGGACATGCCCGGAGCTTTCAGTAATCCCCTGATATGGGCTTGTGATACTTACGATGATTTCTCCCCGGTGGCGTTCCAAGATCTTCCCGGTCACGATTACTCCGTCGATCTCTATTTCTATGTGATCCCCTTCGATTTTGACTTTAGAATTATCAAACAGCTTGCTCATATTTTCCTCCATAGATTATTTTATTATAGCCTCAGATCGGGTTTTGAATCTACCCAAAGAGGTCTTGATCTGACCTTATTTTAAATATATTTAGCTAAACTCCGGTAGGAAGGGCAGCAGTTTACCTTGTGGATTATGCCGACACCACCGTAGCTTTTTTCCCTTATCAACTGCTTCTATTATAAGCATAAATCAAAAATACCGAGTGGAATATTTTCCACACCAGCAATGCGGACATAGTCTGAGACGAATTACATCTCTATATTATTGCAAGACAAGACTAAAGGCAAGAATAACAGGTGTTTTGGGTTCAACAGCCCAAAATCTTGAGTTTCCTTGTCTTTCTTTGTCTACAAGGCTTTACCCAAGCCACACCCGCCTGCTTTCTTGAGTGAGACTCCACCTCTCCCAAAAGCACAAAACAATAAAGCTTGCTAAGAATCTAAACTGCTTTACACTTTTTGCTTGACAGTATTACAGTCTTATGCGTATATGCAGAAAATAGGAATATAATATACTAATAGGAGATATAGATGCTTACCATAGACTGGAAAGAACGGCTGACCTTGGATACCGAAGATTATCTGAAGCGCAAACTGCCCAAAAAGGATTATGATTTTGAGATCATATTTATTGCGCATCCAGAACGGGTCAATGGTAAGATTCCCTCCCAAGTTATCACATTTATTAGCGGAGTGATGGTCAGGAAGATTGGAAAGAAACATCTTGATTACATCCCATTTTACAAGCATTTGTGGCTCAAGAAAGAGGATCACGGAAAGCTTGCTTTTGGTGCTATATTGTCTAAATTGATGAGAAAAAACCCTGAGGCCTATATGCCGCTACTGGAAGAGATGATGATGCATGGCAATACCTCTCAGGTGAATGCTCTGCTGGATAAGGTGATGCTTTCATTGACCCGTAAAAAACCGGAAGAATATCTTGAAAAAGTGCTGCAATGGACAAAAAACGAGAAAGAAGAGATCGCTTGGGCAGCCAGCAATCTCTGTCTAAAATTGATCAGGAGCAGAAAGGATTTGATTCCTGTAGTTCTGCCCCATTTCCAAAACCAATGGGTATATCCCTTGGGCGAAGTTCAGGGCTTGCATGTGCTCTTACTAAAGGCCATTGCGAAATTGGACCCTGAAGCTTATCAGGCTGTGTGGGAGGAGTTTGGCAGTACCCGCGATCCTCAGATTGTGGAGCTGCTCTGCGCCAGCATAGTGAATTATCATCCCGATATTGAGCGGGAGGTGGAGCTTTGGACCAGAAGTGGCAATGCCCGGGTGAAAAAAGCCGGCCTCTCTGCGATGAAAGTCTTGAAAAGAAAGAAAGGAGCCAAAGCTTAGTGGACTTAAGTGTATTTATTACCACGACAGGAATGGAACGCTTGCAAAGGCGCATAAAAGAACTGATGACAGAGCGTCCGGAAGTGATCAGGGCGATAACCACCGCCCGTGAATTTGGCGATTTGAGTGAAAATGCGGAATACAAGGCAGCTCGCGAAAGACAGCGTGCCATTGATTCTGAGATAGATTATCTCAGGCGCAGATCTGCACAATTGAAAGTGATAGATCCCAGCGGTTTTACCAAAGATGCAGTGCGCTTTGGCAGTTCCTGCAAGATTTACGATTGCGGCACAGCCGAGGAATATACTTTCAAAGTGGTGGGAGCTGCGGAATTGAATTTTTACGAAGAAATTGACAATGTACAGGTGGTTTCAGTGGTTTCTCCCATTGGGAAGGGACTGCTGGGCAAAAAACCGCAAGAAATAGCCGTGATCAGTGCACCAATGGGTGAACGCCGGCTTAAAGTACTTGAAATATTATAAAAGATGAAATGATAAGATAAATGGAGAACAAATGAATAAGGCAAAACCCAAAAAAAGTGAATTTGCTTACGAGCGTAAGAACTTTTGGAAAGACGCTCCGCCCGCAGAACAAAAACAAGCCATGGAATATGCCGTGGATTACAAAGAATTCCTGAATCAGGCAAAAACCGAACGCGAAGTTACGGTTTGGACAGAAAAACTACTGAAAAAACATAAATTTGTTGATATGCACAGCAAACAAGGCTCCAAGAAGGTCTATAGCATCTTCCGGGGCAAGACCATGGCTGTAGCAATCCTGGGTTCCCAGCCCCTAAATAAAGGCTTTAACATGGTGGCCGCACACATCGATGCTCCCAGAATCGATCTCAAACAAAATCCGCTCTATGAAGACAGCCACACTCACATGGCCTGCATGCGCACTCATTACTATGGTGGAATCAAAAAATACCAATGGGTGTCTACCCCTTTGGCTCTGCATGGCGTGATCGTCAAGCAGGATGGCAGTGTGGTGGATATCAGCATAGGTGAAAAAGACAATGAACCGGTCTTTATTATTCCGGATCTGCTGCCTCATCTGGCTGCGAAAGAACAATATTCCAAAAACCTTAATGAAGCTATTGATGCTTCCAGGCTCAATTTAGTTTTCAGCGGAATGGTACAGCCTTCCGGCGAAGAGAAAGAAGCCGCCAAATCATTTGCTCTAAAAGCTTTGAATACAGCCTATGGCATCAAAGAAGCAGATTTCCTTTCAGCTGAATTGCAATTAGTCCCTGCCGCAAAAGCCCGTGATGCCGGATTCGATAGTTCCATGGTAGTAGGCTATGGGCAGGATGACAGAGTCTGCACTTACGCTGCTCTTACCGCACTTTTGGATAATCAAAACCAAAAACCTGAGCGCAGCATGATAGTATATCTATCGGATAAAGAAGAAGTGGGAAGTCAGGGTGCCACAGGTGCTCATTCCGTTTTCATTCAGGATTTTGTGGCCGATCTGATGGCTTACAAAGGAGAAGATAATTCCAGCGCAAATCTGCGTAAAGCTTTTATCAATTCCGAAATCCTCAGTGCAGACGTGTGCGCTGCCATGGATCCAAACTATCCTAACGTACATGAAAAACAAAACGCAGTGCTACTCAACTACGGAATCGGAGTCTCCAAATTTACCGGCTCTCGCGGAAAAAGTAGCTGTAACGATGCTGATGCAGAATTCTCTGCTAAGGTACTCAAAATATTTACCGAATCCGGTGTTTTCTGGCAGACCGGAGAACTGGGCAAAGTGGATGAAGGCGGCGGCGGAACCATCGCTTACATCTTGGCCAATCTCGGTGCCCGGGTGATTGATTGCGGAGTAGGTATCATGGGAATGCACTCTCTTTATGAACTAAGTTCCAAAGCCGATATCTTTTCCACACACAAAGGATACAAAGTCTTTTTGGCCAATAATTCAAATCTTCAATGAAGGAGTAAATCATGAAAAGAATTCTAACACTGATTTTGGTGATGATTGTTTTCACCGGATGCGTGAGCAACAAAGCTTTCCGCAAGCAGGAAGAAAAACTGCAAAGCGTAGAAGCTGAAGTTGCGCAAAATGAGGAAGAGCTTGTAGTTCTGCGCAAAGAAATCATGCAAACCCGCAGAGGCGGTTTTGGTGATACTGCAGATGCGCAAGACATTCAGCAGCTTAATCTGCAACTTATGCAGAATGAGGAAGATATGAAAACCCTCATTCATGAACATTTGGAGCTTTCTACCTCTCTTGGTGAGCATTCAAACAGCGTAAAATCTTCAGATCAGACCATCGTGAATATGATCAACGATCTGGAAAGAAGGATCGATAATCTCACTGCTCAAGGAGCAGGCCAGAGTCATACCAGTTCTGCTGCTGACACCAACGAAAAATCTGCTTATGAAAGAGCCCGGGACGTGTATTACACGGGTAATTACACCCATGCCATCACCCAGCTCGACAAATATCTGGCAGATTATCCAAACAGCCAATACGCCGGCAACGCCGTATACTGGAAAGGCGAAAGCCAATATGCCATGGGCAATATGCAAAATGCTCTGCGCGAATTTCAAACTGTAATTTCACGCTATCCCAAATCTTGGAAAATAGAAGATGCCCAGCTCAAGATTGGTATGTGCTACCAGAATATGGGAGATCACGAGTCCGCAAGAACTGAGTTTAATAAGCTCAAAAGGGACAGCCCCCAATATTACAGAATGGATTTGTTAGACCGCTATATGAGTGAACTGAAATAGGGAACAGTGACAACAAGCCGCGCCCTTGGGTTCTTGTTAACAGTATTGCTGCTTGCCCATGCCGCTTTGGCGTGGGCCGAGCAGCCCATTGATGACTTAGAAAAGATCGCCCAAGATATCGCAGATGCCATTGCTGTAGATCAGCCTTTGTTTTTGGATCTGCGCTGCGGTGAATTCAGTCCCGCCCTATCGCGGAATCTCAGTCAGTTATTACTGGAGCGTGAGGCGGATATCAGACAGAGTTCTGCCCACTCTTTTTACACAGAATTTGACCCTGAATCTGAGAGCATCTCGCTGGAAGAATATGGACTCCAGCAGGCGCTTTTGGTGCAGGTGCAGATGAACATCAAATGGATAACAAAGGAGCATAAAAGCTTCCTTTCGTATCGCACCGAGCGTAATCCGGTGCACAGTTTTGAAGTAAAGCAGGTTCAGCTTCCGGGACGTCAGCTCATCGATATCGATAGCTTTGAATATGTGCAGCCAAACAGTGCGGAGAGCACGCTGTCTGCCCCTCAATTGCGTTGGTTTGAACCGCTGATAGCCACCACGGCTGTTGCTTCGATCATATTTTTATTATGGACTATCGAATAAAGGACAACTGATGAAAAGATACCTCAGCTTTTTGCTGCTGATCGTGCTGGTTTTCGGCGCTTGCAGCAAAAATAAAGTGAAGATCACCACCGAGCAAAAGCTGGCTATGGCAGATAAGTATTATGCTAATGAAAAATACTCCAAGGCGGCCGTGCTGTATGACGAGATTTCTTTTGAAAGAAAATCTGCAGCCACAGCTTATGCCACTATGCGTCTGGCAGACAGCTATTTTGCCATGAACAAATTTACCGATGCCAGACTGAAATATCATCAGTTTATCGATGGCTTTCCAGATCACGTAAATGCAGCGGATGCCTATTTCCGCGTGGCTCTGTCTCTGTTTGAGGAATCTCTCAAGCCTTCTCATGATCAAAATGAGACGGTGGCAGCCATCGAAGCTTTCGGAGTCTTTCTGGATCGATATCCCAAAGACAGCAGGTTTGATAAAGCCTTGGAATACATCCGCCGGGCTCAATACAAACTGATCGAAAAGAAATATCAAAATGGCTATATCTATTACAAGATGAAGGACTATAGTGCTGCTCTAATGTATTTTGACGAAGTGATAGCCTTGGGCAATACCGATGCTTTGGATCGCCAATCTTTATACTATTCAGCCCTGTTGCATCGGCGTCAGAAAAATCACGAAGCGGCAAGAGCAGCTTACACGCGCTTAAAATCCCGCTATCCGGGAAGTAAAGAAGTGCAAAAGCTGTATAGTGAGTTTGAGTGACATGGCCCGTCATGAAATACTAACAGGCGCTTATGCCATCTTGGGTGGGAGCTTCGATCCCATCCACAATGGACACCTGTATCTGGCCAAAGAAGTGTTGAGTCTGAGCCCCATTCACAAGGTGATCTTGGTGCCCAGTTACAATCACAACTTCAAAGGCGATTCTATTGTCCTGGATTATGACAGCCGCCTGGCTTTGGCTCAGGAAGCGGTGAATAAGTTTCACCCTATGCACTTTCCAGTCCGTCCCGCTGCAGATTTTCGTGCCCCCATCGAAGTTTGGGATGCCGAACGCGGAGAAAGCGGATTTACCAGCGACCTCTTGCGCAAACTGATGAAGCTAAATCCGGAACAGAGTTTTGCCTTCATTATCGGCGCTGACAATCTGGAAAACCTGCCCAATTGGCATGAATTTGACTGGTTGAAGGAAAATCTGCATTTCATCGTGCTGCCGCGACCGGAAACTACTATGCCCTGTGATGTCTTGTCACAGGTCAAGCACAGCATTTTGAATATGCCTTTATGCAATATAGCTTCTTCAAAGATCAGAGCCAGGATCAAGGCAGGAGAAAGCATTTCCGGAATGGTTCCGGAGGAACTTGAGCTCCGCATCCGGGATCTGTATTTGGCCAGGTCTTGAAGAAGAAAAGATTTTTAGACAGAATCCCGCTTAGCCCACAGCAAAGCGCCAAAGAAGAGATCGCCAATGCCGTCACCCATGGCATCGGGGTAGCAGTCTCCATCGCCGCTTTGGTGGTCCTGGTAGTTTATGCAGCCCGCATCAACGATACCTGGAAAATCGTATCCTTCAGCATCTATGGCGCCTGCATGATCACGCTTTTTTTGTCATCCACCTTGTACCATGCCTTTCGCCAGCCCTATGTAAAACGCTTTTTTAGGATATTAGACCATTCCTCCATCTTTTTGCTGATCGCCGGAACCTATACTCCTGTAACCATCGGCACCATGCGTGGCGGTTGGGGCTGGACCATGTTTGGCATTATCTGGGGACTCACTATTATCGGCATTTTCCTGAAGATCTTTGCCATGCACAAGTTTAAATGGGTATCGTTAGTGGTTTACCTGCTTATGGGCTGGATTATGATAATCGCGATCAAGCCACTTTTAGCCTGCGTATCTACCACCTTCCTGATCTGGATTTTGGCTGGCGGTGCATTTTATTCTTTTGGAGTAATCTTTTACACAGCACGTAAAATGATCTATCATCACGCCATCTGGCACCTATTTGTTCTGGCGGGCAGCATCTGTCACTTTATTGCGATG
>CAXZAB010000105.1:0-7621 GCA_964293715.1 uncultured bacterium
GAAGTATCCGGAGCCTTGGTCGCCAAGGTGGAAGCAGATAGTCCTGCAGAGACCGCCGGACTGCAGACCGGTGATGTAATCCTGGAAATTGATGGTGAAAAAGTGAGCAATGTGGCCAAATTCAGAATTGCCGTCTCCACCGCCAAGATTGGCACCAAGATTCCCATCAAAATACTTCGGGACAACAAAGATAAGACTATCCAGATCAAACTGGAAGCTTTCCCTGATGATGACGTAGCTACCGTGAAAGATAACGGAATTCAAACTGCCGTTTCCACAGGTATCAACGTGGAAAGTATCGATAGCCAAGTGGCCAAACGCCTGAACGTCAATTCCGACAAAGGAGTGGTGGTAAGCTCTGTGGAGCCAAATTCTCCCGCTTCCCGGGCCGGATTGGAAACTGGCTTTGTCATCCTCGAAATCGATGGCAAGCCTGTAGACAGCGTTAGTGAATTCCGCAATGTGCTGGCAGAAGCCAAACAGCGCATGGAAAACCAAAATCTCAACATTATCCGCGTCTATGTGCTGGATCGTAATCAGATTCCCCGTTTTATGGTCTTGCGCTTTGAATAAATAGAAAGCAAATCATTTGCAGAACAAGCTGGATGCCGCACAAGGTATCCAGCTTTTCTTTTCTTTATGGGGATGCCTGTGCTCAACAAAGTTGACAAAATCTTAAGGCTCTACATCTTTGGTTCATGGAAACGAAGAGGTCAAACGATCAGCCTATAATGACTCCGGTGATGTATCTAAAGGGAGTAGGAGAGTATCGTGCCCGGCTTTTGGCAAAACTGGGCGTTGAGACCGTGCTGGATCTCATGGAACTTTTTCCTCGCACTTATCTCAATCGCACCGTAAACCCCGCTTTGGGTGAATTGCAGGTAGGAGACCTGGTAGCTCTCACTGCAGAGATCTCTTGGGTGGATGCCAAACCCACTTCCCGAGGCAAAAATATTCTGAGCGTGGGCGTGAATGACGGCAAGATCGGCCTCACCTGCGTGTGGTTTTCCTATCCTCAGGCCTATCTGAAGCTGTTTAAACCCGGCACAACCATCTGGCTGAGCGGCACCCTTTCCGCCTTCAATAATCAATTGCAGATGAATCATCCCAATTTTGAGATTCTGTCTGATGATCAGGAGGAAGAGGGCTTCTGGAAAAGCAGACAGCTCTTGCCGGTATATCCTCTCACGGAAGGGATCAGCCAAAATCTCATGCGCAAGCTTATCCTGAGCGCCTTTTCCACCTATGCCAATCAAATCAGCGAAAATCTGCCTGATTTCGTCCTCGAAAAACACCAGTTTCCGCCTCGACGGGATGCCTTGCAAATGATGCACTTTGCTCAAAAGACTGAAGTCGCAGACCAGGCCAGGATCCGCTTTGCCTATGAAGAATTCTTTTATTCTCAGATTATGTGGGCCCGGCACCGGGTTTTTCATCAAAAGAAAGAGCAGGGCATCAGACACGAAAATCACCAAAAATTCACCACTGCCCTGAAGAACAAGCTTACCTTTGAACTTACCTCCGCTCAGAAAAGAGTAATCCGCGAGATTTTTGACGATATGTGCTCAGACACCCAAATGTCTCGTCTCATGCAGGGAGATGTGGGCAGCGGCAAGACTATCGTCACCCTTTTTGCCATGCTTTTGGCAGTGGAAAATGGCTATCAGGCTGCTCTGATGGCGCCCACGGAGATCCTGGCAGAACAGCATTATCAGAATTTCGTGAGGCTCCTGGAGTCTCTGCCCATCCGGATAGTCCTTCTTAAGGGCGGTAATTATAAAGGTAAAGCCGCCCAAAAAGAACAGATCGCCAGTGGTAATGCGCAGATCGTTCTGGGTACCCATGCCTTGATCCAAAAAGATGTGGCTTTTCACCGGCTCGGAATAGTGGTGGTGGATGAACAGCACCGTTTTGGGGTGGAGCAGAGGGCACTTTTGGCCGCCAAGGACAGCCATCCGGATTTGCTGTATCTTTCCGCCACACCCATCCCCAGATCTCTGGCCATGACGGTTTACGGCGATCTACAGGTCAGCCAGATTGATGAAATGCCGCCCAACCGTAAAGCTGTGCTCACCCATGTACGCTCAGACCGTAAATTTGACACTGTCTTAAGCGATGTGCAGAAAGAGCTGCAAAAAGGCCGCCAGGCTTATTTCGTTTCTCCCTTGGTAGAGGAAAGCGAAAAGCTGGCCTTGATAGATGCGCAAAGGCTCTTTGACTATCTGAAGAATAAGATATTCACCAATTATACGGTAGAACTGATTCATGGCCGGATGACCAGCAAAGTTAAAGATGAGATTATGCACAGATTCAAGGCAGCAGAGATCCATGTCCTGGTTTCCACCACGGTAATTGAAGTGGGCGTGGATGTGCCCAATGCCACGGTGATGGTGATAGAACATGCCGAACGCTTTGGTCTGGCTCAATTGCATCAGCTGCGCGGAAGGGTAGGCAGAGGTGCGGATCAGGCTTACTGTTTCCTCATCGCCCACCATCCTCTGAGCAGTATGGCCCGGGAAAGATTGAACATTATGAGCCGCAGCACAGATGGCTTTGTGATCGCCGAAAAGGATCTTGAGCTGCGCGGCCCCGGTGAAATGTTTGGCTATGAGCAATCCGGCTTACCACAATTCCGGTTTGCAAACCTCGTGCGGGATCAGGCAATTTTGGCTCTGGCCAGAAAAGATGCTTTTGAGATCATCTTGCACGATCCCCAATTAATGCAGGAAGAACACAAGTTACTGAGAAATATATATCTATCTAAATACCATAAAAAAGAAGAACTTATCCTATATTGATGTCATCTCAGAGTTAAAAAGCTCTTGACGATATCTGCCCTCGCATAAACGTGAAAAAAACTAAGTACTGAGGTGCATATGAAAAAGCTGACCATATTTTTAATGCTGGTGATTATCAGCACAGCCATGTTTGCGGAGAGGGTCAAATTTGATCCCGATTGGTTCCAATCCCGCACGGTAATCGGCTGCTTTACAAAAGAAGCTATTCCTAATATAGATGGAAAACTTGAATTTACTATCGAAAACGGTGTAATCCGCACCGGGATCGAAACCATAGACGCTCTGGCAGACAAATACCAGATTGTCGATCTTTCGCAGGCCCACCCTTACGTAAAAGTTCCAGAATGGAATGATAAGGGTCTGTATCTGCAAAATACCTACCGCTTTATTCTGGCCAGTGATGATAATATCGATGCTGCCTGTGCAGATTTGCACAAAGATGCCAGTCTCATCTACGCCGAGCTCGAGGGCATCAACCGTCACAAGTTTGTGCCGGACGATCCCATGTTGCCGCAACAGTATGCGCACACCCTCCTGCAGAGTTTTGACACTTGGGATTATGTAACCGGAGACCACGAGATTATAGTGGCCATCACCGATAGTGGTGTAAAATGGAATCATCCTGATCTGATGGGAAACATCTGGATCAACCCCGCCGAATCTCCCGGTATGAGTATCAATTGGGAACAAGGCTTGATTTTGGGCGGAAACGGCCAGGACGCCGGTGAAGGCGGAGGCAAAATTGACGACCTCGTGGGCTGGGACTTTGTGGATAATGATAACAACCCCATCCAAAACTATGCCGATAACAATCACGGCACTCACGTGGCGGGATGCGCCGCCGCAGTAGGAAACAACGGTATTGGCGTGGTCGGCACAGCTCCAAATGTATCTATTCTTTCCTGCAAAGGTGCCCCCAGCAATTCTCCTTCCCAAGGTGTGCAATATGCCTACGATCAGGTAAAGTACGCTGGTGAGATTGGCGCACACGTCATCAATGCCAGTTGGGGTAGCCCTGGTAATGGCGCTTATGCCAATAGCATCGTAAATTATGTGACAACTTTGGGTGCAACTTTTGTGACTGCAGCCGGTAACGCCAATTTAGAACATACAGGCAGCTACCAAGATTTTCCTGCAGATTGCACAAACGCTCTCAACGTGGCCGCCACCAATCCTGCTGATCTCAAAGCAAGCTTTTCAGATTACGGCGAACCAATTGATATCTGCGCTCCAGGTGAAAACATCCTGTCCACCATCATAGCAGGTTCAGGTTATACTGCTTTAAGCGGCACATCCATGGCCAGCCCTGTAGCGGCCGGCGTGGCAGCTTTGGTGAAATCCCTGCATCCCACTATGAGCTCTCAGGATCTGCGAAATCGTTTGATGATGACAGCAGACCCCATTGACGCTCTCAATCCCAGCTACGTAGGACTTTTGGGTACAGGCAGGATTAATTCCTTCACCGCCACTATGTATGACAAAATTCCTCATATCGTTAAAGAAGAGATTACCTTGACCGAAATTGAAGGCGATGGCGATACCGTGCCAAATCCTGGTGAAACCATCGCTATGAACATCAAATTGGGCAACGTGATGACAGGACTCGGCATCTTGTGGAAAGACGCCAATGATCTGAGTGCAAGCCTTAGAACCAACTATCCTGGCGTAACCATTACAGATTCTGTATCTGCCTATGGACAGTCCGGATACCTCTATGCCGGAGATTCCGCTTGGAATGACAATGAATTTGTCTTTACTACCACCAGGGATCTCCCTTCCGAGCCCATTCCCTTCGAATTGGTGATAGATTCCAATGGCAATCAAGAGTATCCATATCATAAGGTAATTCCTTTTGAAGTAAAGCTTTCTCTGGTACAAAGAGGCTGGCCCGTGGATACCGGCGGAGCTTCCAGCAGCTCACCCATCCTCTTCGATGCTACCGGTGATGGTAAACATGAAGTAGTTTTTGGAGATCAAGACGGCAATATCCATATCGTGAATTCCGCCGGTGACTCCGTGCTCAATAATTTCCCCTTAGCCTTGGGCTCAAAGGCAGTGGGTTCCATTGCCATGGCCAAGCTGGTGGACGATGGTAACTATGATTTTGCAGCAAGCCTGACAAACAACAAGATCGTGGCCTTTAATAGCAATGGCGACATTTTGTTCAGCCAACCTGCCGGCGGCACCCTGCGCAGCGGACCTGTAATCGCAAACATTATCTCAGGCTCCTCTGCCAAAGTGATTGCTTTGTCACAAAATGGCAGTTTGCATGCTTTGAACAACGACGGCACCTACCTGGAGCACTTCCCTGTCTCTCTGAGCGGAGCCTTCCTCACAGCCCCTTCTATAGCAGACCTGAATGGCGATGGAAATCATGAGATTATCGTCTGTTCCCTTGCCGGTCAGCTGCATGCCATCAATCCTCTTACCGGACAAAACATTACCGGATTCCCGGTGCAATTGAATGGTGGCACTCAAAATGTGATGACTATCGCCGATATCGATGGTGACAATCATCCTGAAATTCTGGTAGCAACCAGCTCCACCGGTATTCTTTATGCCATAAATCATGATGGCAGCATACTCTTTCAGAAAGCCATTGGTGGTCAGATCAAAACCAGCCCCATCATTGCGGATGTCAATAATGATAATGCGAAAGAGATCATCCTGATCGCAGCCAATGGCGATATCTATATAATGAACGGCGCCGGTGATAATCTGCCAGGAACCCCGATCAGCTTAGGTTCTGCAGTGGAATGCACTCCCGTGGTGGCCAGGTTCGATTATGGCTCAGATCATGCCGGCATCATTTTTGGCGATACCACAGGCAGACTCCATTCCGTGCGCATCGACGGCACAGAATCTCCCAACTTCCCCATTCGCCTCAATGGAAACATAAATGTTTCCGCCGCTTTGGCAGACATCGATCTTGATGGCGACCTGGATATCGTGATTCCTGATAATAGCGGATATTACGTTATTGATATCAAACGCCCCGCCCAAAGAATAGAATGGGCCTGCTACACCGGAAGTTACAATCGCGCCGGCAATACTTACCAGATCACTCCCAACGTGGATTTGGTGACTGATGTGCTGAGCACCACACTTCTGGGAGCCTATCCCAACCCCTTCAACCCCAGTACCACTCTGAGCTTCAGCCTCGAAGAACAAGGCACAGTAAATCTCGATATCTTCAATCAGAAGGGACAGAAAGTTCGCACCCTGCTTAGTGACGCCATGCCTGCCGGCGAGCATCGCCTCCAGTGGAATGGTACCGATGACAACGGTCGCAACGTGGCCAGTGGCCTGTATTTCTACCGGATGAAATCTGGAAAATACAGTTCCACCCGTAAAATGATCCTGATGAAGTAAAGTAATATAAATCAATAATAATGAAGAGCCTCCTTTGCGGGAGGCTCTTTTTTTTGGCCATCCATAAAAGAGGATAGCAAAATCAGGCGTGCTGGATACGATGCGTCTCGCGTCGAACAAGGCCGCAGGCCTTGATGACCTGGCTACGTTTTGTAACTATAAAATCCAAAGATCGAGTCTGGAGGACGACATTTGGCACAGAGCTACCGGAGGCATTAAGTGGATATCAGTGGATTTTGAGGTTTTGTTGATTTGTTGCTATGCAGTTGGTATCGTCCTGCACTGCGCTCCGGACTCTGTATCTATCTGCAGCCACCCCAGCAGTTACTTGCTGGGCTATGAGCATACGCTTGTCGTCCTACGGACTGGGATCATTGAGGATTGAAAATGGGGGGCTCGTCTTGATGCAGATGGCTTGCTGTGAGGGGGGACTGGGTTCTGTTTCCTCACAATTATAGCTTATCGTTGTAGGCGGTACTAAAGACCGCCACTACATAAAACCCCGGAATGATCCGGGGTTTATTGATTGTTCTGGCAGCAAATCTGCCGGTTGATTTATTCCATCAGCATCATTTTGCGGGTGCTGTGATAAGCTCCGGAGCTCAAACGATAGAGGTAAAGGCCGCTGGCAAGCGGATTCCCCATATCGTCAGACCCGTTGAAAACTACGCGGTAGCGTCCTGCAGCCTGATTGGCATTCACCAAACTACGTACTAATTGACCCCTCGCATTGTACACGTCAAGGTGCACATTGCCGGCATCTTTGAGCTCGTAGCTAATGGTGGTTTCAGGATTGAAGGGGTTAGGGTAGTTGCCACCCAGGGCTGTTACGGCTACAGGTGCAAGCTCATCTTCATTGGCCACAGGAGTCATAATACAGTTCACCGTGGTCTCTTGATTTTCGTGCACGATGATATTTGCCTTGGTGACGGTGGTAAAGCCCTCAGCTGTAGCAGTTAGAACGTAATGTCCGGGGGGCAGGCTAAAGCTGTAGGCACCAGACTTGTCTGTGGTAGTGCTGGATCCACCTGCTATAGTCATAGTGGCACCGGCTATTGCATGGTCTTCCTGATCTTTCACGAAGCCGGCTATGCTGCCATTCAGTTCTTCTTTTACCAGAGCATTGGAGAAGGCGGCAGCAGACGCCACATCGCCAGTATACACAGCTTTCACAGCCCATTTGTAGCTGCCACTGGGCAGTATAGCCCAAGCGGGGTCTATGACTATTGTGGAGCTAATGGGGTAGGTGGTATAGCTCATCCAGTTAGCTTCGTTGCCCTGATCAGCAGTCAGAAAACGGTAAACATAGTAGCCCAGTAAAGCACGGCCTTTGCTAAGATCCGGACTTTGCCAGCTAATACGGGCTTCCTGTCCATCATCCATTAGGTCCGCAATTACGTTTTGGGGAGGATTAATATTCTCAGTTAGAATAATATCCCCCATATTTACAT
>CAXZAB010000106.1:0-7618 GCA_964293715.1 uncultured bacterium
AGACCTCCTGCGTATGATGGGCGTAGCTTTCTTTGAGCCTTTCCTGTATTTTATAGGGGAAGCCAACGCCATGCTCTATGTCTCCAGTTCCTTTGCCAGCATCATCATCGCCACCATCCCGATCTTTGCTGCGCTGGGCGCCTGGGTCTTTTTGAAGGAAAAACTCTCAGTCTATGTGATTCTGGGAGTGATAGTTTCGTCTTTGGGCGTGGTAGTGATGAGCTTCGGCAGTGGAGAGCTCAGAGCCACCCTCATCGGCATCATGTATCTCGCTCTGGCCATCTTTGGCGCTGTGGGCTATGGCCTCATGCTCAGGCCGCTCACCCTGAAATACAGCACCCTCACCATAGTCGCTTTCCAGACCCTGTTTGGAGCAATATATTTTCTGCCTATATTCCTGGCGGTCGATGGCAGGCATTTCCTGGGCATCGATCATACCTTAAGAGGGATTTCCACCGTTGTAGCAATGTCGCTTTTCGCCACTATCGGGGCTTTTGTGCTTTTCACCGATGTGATTCGCGTGCTGGGTGTGGCCAGATCCAATATCTTCAGCAATCTCATCCCCGTTTTCACACTGATATTGGCTTATTTGATTTTGGGACAGCAAATCGGACTCCGCACTGTTCTCGGCCTCAGCCTTACTCTCTTAGGTCTCTTGTTCTCTCAATATGCCGATCTCAAAAAACTAAGGCAACGCTTCCTCTCGGGGAAAAGCGTTGCCACCTAAAGGACTTGATATGTTTAGAAAATACGCTTATCTCTTCTGCTTTCTGCTCTTTGTACCGGGCCTGATTTTTGCACAAGGCTGGTTCACCGAGGATGGCAGTTATCTGTTGAATGGTGTTGCCTTTCACCTTGAGCCTCTGGTCACTATCCGGCAGGCTCAAATGCAACACAGTGATCTCTTATTTGATGTTCAAACTACGGTTTTTGCCGATAGCGTGATCACTCGCTATTCGCATTCTCTCATGGAATTTGACGTAAAGGTCAAAAACATTCAGTCTTTTCATGCTCCAGCCAAGCAGGTCGAAATCTCTGCCCGCTATTTTGCCGAGATTTATATCCGTGATTTTGGCCTGAAGCTGGATTTCACCCAAAGGCAGCCTCAGCTAATCCTACGTGGCCCGCAGGCTATTTCCCAGCGTGATCCCAGGCTAAACCAAGCCCTCTATCCTTATACTGACAAAGTCATTGAATATGAGTTTGAGGATAGCTCGCTGTGGCTCGTAGGATCGAACTATGCGGGCTGTGCAAATCTCGATTGGATCTCAGAAGATACTATCTGGCTATATGACAGCACCCTGCATTTTGCCCGGCGCTATAATCCTGATCTGACTCACTTCAGGACCTTAACCGACACCATGAAAAGGCGGCCGGGCGATGAAAACTATTTCAGCTTCCTCATCTTTGAGGACAGGCCTGTGTTGCTTAAGATCAACCGCTGGCTGAGTGATAAAAAAGCCGCACTGGTCATCACAAATGACGCTGATGGCGAGTCTTATGACCGGATGAAAGCAGTGTTCTTTGGCTCCTCTGATTCCAATAGCCCAAAGTATCTGACACAAGGTATTATCGCAAATAATATCAAGCTTACAAACACTGTCTTTGGCGCCTCGAAACCCCACTTGGGAGAGCTCTGGAGTTCGCTGATGGATTATGGCAACAGCATTGGATATCACACTTATCGTCATTCAGCAGATCTATCCCATGAGACCTACCAAAATCTTATTTATGAAATGGATGAATACAATATCCGCACCTGGGTAGACCATGATTGGGGACACAATCCCGAAGACCTCTGCGTTGAAGGCTGGAACCCTGAAAGTGACTACTATATCCTGAATGCCATCAATGACTCCAATATCGATTATTTCTGGCTGGGTGACGATCCTTATACCAATCCCATGAATTCATTTACGGAGCCGTGGCGCCTGCCCCACAGACTTTACGAATTTGACCATCTCACGCGGCCCATGTGGTTTTATGGACGCACCATGATGACGACTTGGGAAGGCAATGGATTTGGCTATCTAAATTATCTCAAGCCGCAGCTCACGGCAGAGAATCTCGATCGCCTCTTACATGAAAACGGTCTGTGTGTGGTCTATACTCATTTCTTTTTTAGCGACGAAAGTGCGACTCAGATTCCCTTTTACCATACGCTGCCCAGTGGCGTAAAGGAAATTCGGGAAGATGTAAATGACCGGCTCATCATGTTAGATTACTACCAGACCAGCAGAGGACTGTGGATAGATACTCTGGAACATGTCTTTGATCGGATGATCGCCCTGGAAGATTTGCGAATCGTATCCAGCGCAAGAGATGCAGATAAGCTGAGTATCCGGATAGAAAACCAATCTGATTATGCTTTGAAGCAAATTCATATAGATTATGACGACGAGAGCTTTGAAATAGGGCTGATTCCGGCAGAGGCATCCCAGAACTTGTTTTTGAGTGAAATCCATTCAGAGCCTGATGCTCCCTTCCTGGATATATTTGCCTATTACTACAAGGGTAAACTCATTTTAAAGCACAAAGCTCCGGAAGCTCTTCCCCTTTTGGATGTAGATATTTACAACATTCGTGGGCAAAAGCTGCAAAGCTACCACATGCAAAACGCCTCCCGGGAGATCTCTATTCCCTTTTTTGCCAAAGCTTCAGGGATGTATATCTTGCGGATCAAGACCCGTTCTGGATTCAGCCAGACTATTCGCGTACCAATAGTGAAATAGACTGATGCCGATGGCGGTTTCGGCCTGCAGTTTATACTTGACTCATCGCCTTTAAAAACAAGCTTTACCTGAGCTGCTGAATATTTTGTTTGACAAAGCAATGTGATCCTGCTCATTGTCACTTATATTGTTATATGATTATGAAATGAACCAAGAAGAGGTATAAATGCAAACCACACAAGAGAATATCCAGAAATTACTGGATAAAGAAAAGAAGATTATGCAAATGGGTGGTGAAAAAGCCATCGCCAAACAGCAAGAAAAAGGCAAGCTCACAGCCCGCGCGCGGCTTGATCTGCTCTTTGATCCCGGCAGCTTCCGGGAGCTTGATATGTTTGTCAGCCACCGTTGCGACAATTTTGGCATGAAAGATATCGAAATCCCCTCCGATGGAGTAATCACCGGACACGGCCTGGTAAACGGCCGTCCGATCTTTGCTTTCTCGCAGGATTTCACCGCCCGCGGAGGCTCTTTGGGCGAAATGCACGCCGCCAAGATCTGCAAAGTAATGGATATGGCCTTAAAAAGCGGTGTACCCTGCATTGGGATCAACGACTCCGGCGGAGCCAGAATCCAGGAAGGTGTAGATGCCCTCAAGGGTTATGGCGACATCTTCTTTAGAAATTCCCGGGCCAGCGGAGTGATCCCTCAGATCACTGCCGTGATGGGACCCTGTGCCGGTGGGGCAGTCTATTCTCCTGCCATGACCGACTTTGTTTTCATGGTCAAGAAGACCAGTTTTATGTTTATCACAGGTCCGGATGTGATCAAAGCCGTCACCGGTGAAGTAACCACCCAGGAAGAATTGGGTGGAGCCATGACTCACAATACCAAAAGCGGCAATGCCCATTTTGCTTGTGAGAGCGATGCCGACGCTATCGAGCAGATCAGAACTCTGCTGAGTTATTTGCCGGCAAACAATATGGAAGATCCTCCCAGAACCGAATGCACTGATGATCCCTGGCGCGCTTGCCCGGAGCTGGACACTATCATTCCGGATAGTGCCAAAGAAAGTTATGACATGCGTGATGTGATCAAATCCGTAGTAGATGACGGCGTTTTCTTTGAGCCGCACTTCTTCTATGCGCAAAACATCCTCGTGGGCTTTGCCCGTCTGAATGGCCGCAGCATCGGCATTGTGGGCAATCAACCCACCGTATTGGCCGGCTGCCTCGATATCAATGCCTCAGACAAGGCCACCCGTTTCATCCGCTTCTGCGATGCCTTCAATATCCCCATAGTCACCTTTGTGGACGTACCGGGATATCTGCCGGGCGCGGATCAGGAATATGCCGGCATTATCCGGCACGGTGCCAAGCTTCTGTGGTGCTACTCCGAAGCTACGGTACCCAAACTCACAGTGGTAACCAGAAAAGACTATGGCGGCAGCTATATCGCCATGAGCTCCAGACACCTGGGCGCAGATATGGTCTTTGCCTGGCCTTCTGCCGAAATTGCCGTGATGGGTGCTCAAGGTGCCGCAAACGTCATCTTCCGCAGAGAAATAGCCGGCGCCGAAGATCAGGCTGCCAAGCGTGAAGAATTGATCGCTGATTATGAAAAACGCTTCAACAACCCTTATGTGGCAGCATCCCGCGGTTATGTGGATGCAGTGATTCTCCCTTCTGAGACCAGAAAGAGACTCATCGATGCCCTGGAAATCACCAGCACCAAAAGCGAGAGTTTGCCACCTAAAAAGCATGGCAATATGCCCGCTTAATGGATATATTATGATAAAAGATAAAAAAGAAATCGCCGCCATCTCAGCTGTGATGGCTCTGATAAGTGACGAGACCGTCCAGATCGGCTACCAGGAACCTATTTGGGGGCACGGCTCCCATCCCTGGGCAGCTTATGGTCGTTCGACCACCATGCAATACCGCGATATTACCCAACGTAGAATTATAAAAAGAAGCAGATAAAAGGAGCTATAAATGGATAAACACGGCATCATCGAAAGAACCAAGATGCGCTATGAAGCGGATCGGCCCAAAGCCGCCAATCCTATCAAAATACAGGACCTCAGCTTTCGCGACGGTCATCAATCCCTGTTTGCCACCAGAGGCAGAACCGAAGACCTCTTGCACGTGGCAAAGCTTATGGACCAAGTGGGATATTACTCCATGGAAGTGTGGGGTGGAGCCACTTTTGACACTATGCACCGCTTTTTGGGTGAAGATCCCTGGCAACGCATTCGCACCTTAAAAGAATATATCACCAAGACTCCCTTCTCGATGCTTTTGAGAGGACAGAACCTGGTGGGTTATCAAAATTACGCCGACGACGTGGTGGAAGCCTTTACTCAGCGTGCCTGCGATAACGGCATCGATATCTTCAGAATTTTCGACGCCCTCAACGACTTCCGCAATTTCCAGACCGCAGTGAAGATCGTCCAAAAGAACAATAAGCATTTCCAAGGCTCCATCTGCTATTCGCTCACCGAACAGCGCATGGGTGGAGATACCTATAATATTGAATATTATGTGAATAAGGCCAAACAACTGGAAGATATGGGTGCAGACAGCGTGTGCATCAAAGACATGGCTGGCCTCATCGCCCCGTACGATGCCTATGAACTCATCAAAGCTCTGAAAGAAAGCGTGAAAGTGCCCGTGCATTTGCACACTCACTTTACCTCCGGAATGGGCGATCTTTCCCTGTTCAAGGCTATCGAAGCCGGTGTGGATATCATCGATACCTGCATGGGTCCCTATTCCTATCGCACCTCTCACCCCGGCGTGGAGCCTCTGGTAATCGCACTTCTGGGTACAAATCGAGATACCGGTATGGACATCAAATTGCTCAATAAAATCGGCAAAGAAATGGAAAAGGACATTCCTAAATATATGGAATTTGCCAATGCCACCAAATTCTCCATCATCGATACCGACGTGATCATTCACCAGACTCCGGGCGGAATGCTCTCCAATCTGGTAAATCAATTAAAACAGATGGAAGAACTGGACAAACTGGATGCTGTCTTTGAAGAAATCCCCAGAGTGCGTAAAGACCTCGGGCAGATTCCTTTGGTGACTCCCACCAGTCAGATAGTGGGTATCCAAAGCGTGAATAACGCCCTCTTCGATACCAAACCAGGCGAATATTCCCGCATCACCGAACAGGTGAAAGACCTCTGCTACGGCCTGTATGGCAAGACTACTTTGCCCATAGATAAAGAACTGCAGGCCAGAGCTTTGAAGGATTATCCCAAAGGTGAAACCCCCATTACCAGCAGACCCGGAGACGTGATTCCGCCTGCCATGGATCAGGTAAAAAAGGAAACTGAAGGCCTTGCTAAAACCCTTGATGATCAGCTCATTGTGGCGTTATACAACGTTACCGGCAAAAAGTTCCTCAGGATCAAATACGGTCTTGACCCCATGCCCGAAGAGATGAAGGCCAGAACCATGGAGCAAGTGCAAGCCGAAGCAGAACTCATCAAAAAGGCCAGAGCCGGCCAGATGATAGACAAGCCCGAAGCTCCTGCAAAACCTGAAGATCTGCGTGAATTCGTCGTCTTTGTGGATGACAGCTATTACCGCGTGGAAGTGGCAGAAAAAGGTGGGACTCCGAGGGTAATTTCTCGTCGCCCTGCTGCCGCTGCAGCCCCCGCACCTGTTGCCAGACCTGCCGCAGCTCCGGCTCCTCAAGCCTCAGCTCCTGCCCCTGCCCCCGCAGCACCACAAGCTGCCCCTGCCGCAGTAAGCGGAGAAACCATCACCGCTCCCATGCCGGGAATGATGATAAAATATGAAAAACAGATTGGCGACCATGTCAATATCGGTGAAACCGTGCTGGTCCTGGAAGCCATGAAAATGTATAATAACATTCCTTCTCCTGTGGAAGGAACTCTTGTAGCTGCTCCGCTTTCTTCTGGAGCAAACGTCAGCAAAGGTGATGTCCTGGCCGTAATTAAGGTGTGATAAAGGAGATATTATGCTGATAAAAAGTCAGATCATGGATAGCACTCAGATGAAGCGCAGTATCCAACGTATGGCCCATGAAATTATCGAACAAAACCGGGGCCTGGAAGGAATCCGGCTCGTGGGGATCCGCTCTAGGGGCGTACCCATTGCGAACCAACTTTCTGACTATCTGAAGCTTATCTCAAACCAGGAGATCCCTGTGGGGATCCTGGACATAACCCTGTACCGGGACGATCTTTCTACCATCGCCCACCAACCTGTGATCAAGAGCACTCAGCTCGATTTTGAGATTGAGGATGCCATTGTGATCTTGGTGGATGATGTGCTTTATACCGGCAGAACCGTAAGAGCGGCTATCGACGCCCTGATGGATTTTGGGCGTCCGCGCAATATCCAGCTCGCTGTGTTGATCGATCGCGGACACCGGGAACTGCCTATCAAAGCCGACTACGTGGGCAAAAACGTGCCCACGTCCAGAGAAGAGATTATCAAAGTAGCCTTAAAAGAAATCGACGGAGAGGATAGTGTCAAAATCCTTTTGGCATAAATATCACGAGCGTTATCACCAGCTGAGAAGCCATGTCTGTATTGGCCTGGATTCTCAGCTGGACAGGCTCCCGCCTTCCCTGAAAGATGCTGCGAACCCGATTCGCGATTTTAATCTGGCCATCATCAAATCCACCCAGGATTATGCCACGGCCTACAAACCCAATCTCGCCTTTTATCTGGCGGATGGACTCCGTGGAATCGAGGCTTTATATGATACCATTGCCAGCATTCCCCAGGAGATTCCCATAATTCTGGATTGCAAGGTCGGAGATATAGGCAGCACCATGGCAGCCTACGCCCAGGCCTTTTTCAAAGACCTGAAAGTGGATGCCATCACAGTCAATCCTCTGATGGGAGCCGATGTGCTGAAACCCATTCTGGAAATTGAATCCAGCTTTGCCTTTGTGCTGG
>CAXZAB010000107.1:0-7609 GCA_964293715.1 uncultured bacterium
TCTTGAAATGTTTTGTCTAAGACTACAATAGAATTTTCTGCAGTGAGGAAGTATGCGTAAGAAATGGATCATAATCATCATCGTATTGGTCTTGATCGCCATAGTTATCGGTTTTAGCCGATGCAACAAAGCTAAGAAACAAACGGTGCCATCAGCCATCGGTGAAAATGAAAAATATACGGTTATGCGCGGTACGATCGATTCCAAGATTGAAGTTACCGGCGAAGTGCAACCTGCCACCATCGTCTCCCAAAAATCACGGGTTTCCGGAAAAATCGTCAAGTTTTATGTGGAAGAAAACGATTATGTGAAAATGGGTGCAATTCTGGCAGATATTGAGCCAGACTACAATCAGGCCAATACTCTTTTCAATACCAAAGCCTCGCTGCAAAGAGCAGAGCTTGCGCTGCAGCAGGCGCAGAAGGATTTTGCCGATAGCGGTGCTCTCCTGGAAAGTGAATATATCTCGCAGTCAGATTATGATACAGCCAGAGATGCTTTGACCTCGGCTGAAATTCAGCATGCCCAAGCCAGCCGGCAATATGAAATGATCCGGGATTTGGATGTGCCAGGTACGGTGATCCATATGATTGCTACTGCCAGCGGCACGGTGATTGAACGCAAAGTCAACGCCGGTGAAATGGTGACTTCCAGCATCAATGCCTATGGCGAAGGCACTGTGGTGATGCAGATTGCGAATCTATCCCACATGATAGTACAGTCCAATATCAACGAAGTGGACATTGCCAAATTTAAAGTGGGACAGACGGCTACGATCAAGCTGGACGCCTTGCCCTATGAAAGCTACGAAGGCAGCATCGTGAAGATCGCCCCCAAAGCGATTACGATTAATAACGCCAAAGTCTTCCCCGTGGAAATTAGCATTAATGCTACCGGGGCCACAGCCAAACCGGGTATGACAGCTGCGATCAGCATCCAGGGCGAATCCCGCGAAGATGTAATTGTTATCCCAATTGGAGCGGTTTTTGCAGATGATAAGAATCAAGACATAGTTTATGTGATCTCTGCGGATACTTTGCAGACCGAAGATAAAGCAGAAAAAAAGAAGCCCGAAGCCAGGGTGGTGAAGCTGGGTGCAAACGACTTTCACCAGGTGGAGATCACGGGCAACCTGAAAGAAGGCGAGGTCATTTTGCTCAAAGAGCCTGATCTTGAGATGAATATGCAGTTTAATTTTAACTAAGTGGAGTAAAGTTTTTAGATGATAGAGATCAAGAACCTGAGTCGCCATTTTGGCGCCCTCAAAGCTGTGGATGAAATCAGCTTTAACATTAGCAGCGGTACCATTACTGGCTTTTTGGGACCCAATGGAGCCGGCAAAACCACCGCCATGCGTATGATGGTGGGCTATTTGCAGCCCAGTTCCGGGAGCATTTTGTTGGATGGAAAGAGTATCTTTGCGGATCCCATTGCCACCAGTACCAAAATCGGCTACTTACCAGAACAGAACCCTTTGTATGATGAGATGACGACCCAGGAGATTTTGCGCTACATTGCGGATCTCAGAAAGATGCCCGCAGCCCTTTTTGCCCAGCGTTTGGACTATGTGGTGAAAAATTGTGGATTACACGATGTGCTTGCTCAGAAGGTAGGCACTCTTTCCAAAGGTTACCGCCAAAGAGTGGGACTGGCGATGGCGATTTTGCACGATCCTGAAATCCTGATTTTAGATGAGCCCACCAGCGGTCTGGACCCAAATCAGATCATAGAAATCCGGGAGCTTATCCGCAACCTGGGCACCGAAAAAACTGTGCTGCTTTCCTCGCACATTATGCAAGAAGTGCAGGCGCTTTGCGACAGAGTCTTGATCATCAACAAAGGCAAGATCATAGTGGATGATGAGATCGGCAAGTTGAACAGCTATTTCCAGGATTATCAGGTGCTGCATCTGGAAATAGAAGCTGAAAATGCGGACTTCTCGGAATTTCTGGAATATCATCCGGAGTTGGAAATCATTAGCCAGACTCAGGAGAGTGAATATTTAAAGATGCAGATGAGAGTACCTGCCGAGCTGGATATCAAGTATGATCTGGCCAGATTCATCGCTGAAAATGGCTGGTTGGTTGTGAGCCTGTATACTCAGCAAAAGAGCCTGGAAGAGATCTTCCACAATCTTACCAAAGAAGGGGGATTGCCCCCGCAGCCTGCTCTGAAGCCAGACTCACAGGAAACCGATCTGGAAATCACAGAGGAGCTGTCTTACGAGGCGGACACACAAGAAGATGAAGGAGAAGAGCAATGAACGCGATCTTAACTATTGCAAAAAAAGAATATCAATTGGCACTGCGCTCGGTTACTTCTTATATCGTCTTTGTGCTGTTTCTGGTGATCTCGGGCGCAGCCTTTGCCACCACCCTGTTTAAGATTGAATTAGCTGAATTGCGTGGTATTTATAGCATCATCCATCTGCTGTTCATCTTCTTTATTCCGGCCATCACCATGGGCAGTATTGCCAAAGAGCGCAGCAGCGGAACTATCGAGCTGCTCAGCACTTTGCCCATCCGTCTGTCTCAGGTGGTCTGGGGCAAGATTCTTTCTGCCTTTTTGCAGGTTTTGACCCTCATGGCATTTTGCCTGGTCTATTTTGGGATCATCCAGATTTTGGGTGAAAACATCGATTATGGCGCTATCATTTTAGGCTTTTTAGGCTTGGTCTTTGCAGCCCTGGCCTACATTTCGATCGGCGTCTTTGCCAGCTCTCTGCCATCGAACCAGGTTTTGGCTTTCGTGATAGCCCTGGTGATTTCAGGCTTCTTTTATGTGATCCGTTATCTTTTGGTTTTAGCGCCTCTTGCGCTGGTCCGGTATCTGCAATTCTTCAGCTTTGAATACCATCTTTCCAGCTTTATGAAAGGGGTCCTGGATATTCGTGACCTGCTGTTTTTCGTGGCGGTTACGCTCATCTTTGCCTTTTTGGCGGAGTTTAATCTACAAAGTAAAAACCTGATGCAGGAGCGTTGAAGCATGAAAAAGACTGTTGGCATCATGAGCTCCCTGCTGATCAAGATCGGCATCGTCGTCGTCCTGCTTTTGGTGGTGGGATTCTTCAGCCTGAGATTGGACTTTTCCAAAAGTAAGGCCTACAGCCTCAGCAAAGTCAGCAAAGAGGCCATGCGCGCTTTGGAAGATGTGATGGTGGTGAAGATCGTTTCCTCTCCATCCTTGCCCGCTACCATGAATTCGCTGGACCGCTATACCAATGATCTTTTGCGCGAATATGCCAGCGTGAGCCGGGGCAAATTCCGTTATGAATATGTGAAACCGGGGAGCCGCGAAGAATTGTATCAATTGGCTCAAGATAGCGGCCTCAGCCGCATCCGCTTTCAAATCTTTGAAAAAGATGAGATGACCACCAAAGAAATAATCTTTGGGCTGATCTTTGAGTATCAGGGCAGAGCCGAATCTATGAACCTGATGCCCCAAATGGAGCCCACGCTGGAATATGAACTTACCATGCGCATTCAGGCTCTGGCGGCACACGTTATGCCCAGGGTAGCTGTATTTCAAGGAAGCGGTTATTTTGAATTCCAATTCGATATCTTTGAGCACGCTTTGTTCTCAAATTTTAACGTCTATGATGCAAAGCTTATTGAGCCCTTGGTGCATACCGATGCACTGCTTTTTGCCGGAACTGTAGAAGATCTCAGCGAAAACCAACTTTACAATCTGGATCAATATATCATGCAAGGCGGCAAGGTCGTCTTTTTACAGGACAAAGTGGATAAAGATCCTTCCCAGCCCCGCTTCTTTGGTCTAAAGACAAACATAACTGATCTGCTTGCTCACTATGGCTTCCAGCTTTCAGATGACATGGTTTTGGATATGTACTGCGATCAACAGCAGCAAGGATTGGGTAATATGGTGAATTATCCCATGAATCCGGTGCTCAGGGGCGGATCTCATCCCATCACCCAAAACATGGATAATATCGTGATGTATCTGGCCAGCGGGATCAGCTTTAGTGGTAAAGCCGGTATCAGTTTTGAGCCGATCTTGCAGAGCTCTGTGCAATCCGGATGGATCAAGGCACCGGAATTTAAGGTCGAACCGGAGCTTTATTACAATCCTGCTTATGAACTATTTACGGCAGGTCCCATCAACTTGGCAGCTATTCTCAGCGGTTCGTTTGACAGCTATTTTACAGGATCGGAATTCGCAAAGACAGATCCCGGCTTCGTGGCAAAGTCACCTAAGCTGAAGATGGTGCTTTTTGGCGATAAGGAGCTCATTGTGGACAGTAATGACAGCGCCTATGATCAACGTGGTAACATCGTGCTGAACGCCCTGGACTATCTTTTGGGCAGGGATTCCATGATTCATATTCGCAGCCGTCATCTGAGCTCTTCTTTGCTCAGTGTGCCACGCTTCATGCAAAAACTTGGCATAGCCTGGGGTAATATGGAAAAGATCGAAAACAACATTAAAACCACCACCAAGGTAATAGCCATTGTCTTGCCACCTCTGATTTTGGTGATTATAGGACTATTGCTGGCGCTTTGGCGGAAACTTAAACTGAGACAAAATTCATGAAAAAAACCAGACTAATCCTTGTAATCCTGCTGGCAGTGCTGCTCTTGTCCTATTTTGTGCTCAGAATAGCCAAGCCTGCGGAGCGCAGCAAAAAGGTTTTTCGCCTGAATCTGGATAAAGTGGAGAAAATCGAGATCTTCAATTCTGAAGATAGACTGGAGTTGATCCTGGATGAGGGCATCTGGAAAGTAAATAGCGATGTGCTTTGGCAAGCGGATTCTCTGAAGATACATGAACTCTTTGAGAATGTGCTGAAAGCAGAGTATCCTACCACCGCCATGAGCGATGCCGAAGGGGCTGTGCAGCGTTATCAATTGAAAGATGAGCAGGCCCTGCATATCCGCGTGAGCGAGAAATCCAAGGTGGTGCATGTGCTCTTCAGCAATCTGGGCAATGTCTGGGACTACTTCCGCTATGCGGATGATTCTACGGTTTATCAGGTCAAAAGCAAGGTGGTGCAGCACTTTCAGCCCGAGCTGATCAATTGGCGCTCGCCCATCATCATCCACTATTGGGAAGAAGAACTGCAGCAAATCAAAGTAAAGCACGAAAAGAATACCTATACTCTGAAACGGGATGATACAGAGTGGACCTTCCAGGATGCCAGGAATGATTTTGAGGTGGAGACCAATAATTATGCCTTGGTTAAAATCATCAGCATCCTGCAAAACTTCCGCAGCTATATCTTTGTCTCCGGGGAAGATGAGGAATATCAAACAGCTTTTGAAAATCCCAAGTGCACCGTCTGGATCACAGATATGAAGGGTGAGACCCGCAAGCTGGATTTTGCCGAGTTTGATTCTCATCGCTTTATATTGCGCATAGATGACGATATGTCTGTGCTGCATCAAGTGGAATTTGACACCGTCTTTCGCTTTATCCGCCATCCCGAAATCTTTAAAATGAGAAGCGGAGCATGAAGCGTGAAATCAGCATCATCGGAGCCGGACTTTCGGGCTGTGAAGCTGCTCTGCAATTAGCAGAAAGAGGATATCAGGTAAAACTGTACGAGATGCGCCCAGGCAGGCAAACTGAGGCGCATCAAACCGGGCTCTTGGCCGAATTGGTCTGCAGCAACAGCCTCAAATCCACCCGTCTGGATACCGCCTCCGGTCTGCTCAAAGCCGAAATGCACATCCTGGGTTGCCAGCTTTTGCCCATAGCGCAAGATTGCAATGTTCCGGCCGGCCATGCTCTGGCAGTAGACCGTGCCCTTTTTGCCAACAGGGTTACCTCCGAAATCGAAGCCAATCCTAATATTCAGCTGTTTAGGGAGGAATTGACCGAGCTGCCTGCAGGTAAAGTAATTTTGGCCACGGGGCCGCTTAGCTCGGAAGCTATGATGCATCATCTGAGGGGCCTCTTGGGCGAGGATCATCTCTTCTTTTTTGACGCCATTGCGCCCATTATTGATGCCGATAGCATAGACTTGGACAAAGTCTATGCCAAAGCCCGTTACGACAAAGGCGAGCCGGACTATCTGAATTGTGCCTTTGAGCGGGATGAATATTACCGCTTTGTAGATGCTCTGCTGGAAGGTGAAAAGCATGAAGCACATGAGTTTGAGGATGCCTTCTTTAGCGATGATAACTTCAAGTTTTACGAAAATTGCATCCCCATCGAAGAACTGGCACGTAGGGGCAAAGATACTTTGAGGCATGGCGTGATGCGGCCGATGGGTTTGGAAGTACCCTCCACAGGCCAGAAAGCTTTTGCAGTTTTACAGTTGCGCGCGGAAAATTCGGATCGCACTGCCTACAACCTGGTGGGCTGTCAGACCATGTTGCGCTATCCGGAACAAAAACGCGTATTTAAGTTGATTCCGGGTCTGGAAAATGCCGATTTCCTGCGTTATGGTTCCATCCATCGCAATAGCTATCTCAATTCTCCCCAGATTTTAAATGAAAACCTCAGCCTAAAAGCCAATGAAGATGTCTGGATCGCCGGACAGCTCAGTGGGGTGGAGGGCTATGTGGAATGTATCGCCACCGGCCTGCTGATAGCGGGCATCATCACCGGTGAGATCACCAGCCTTCCCGAGGAAACAATAATGGGTCAATTGTGGCAGAGACTGATTACCCTGCCGCACAAAAATGGTTTTTCTCCGGTCAATGCGAATTTTGGCATCTTGCCGGCTTTGGACAATCCTCCGCGTGATAAAAAGCTCAAACGGAATATGATGTGCGCACGCGCTATCCAGGCCATGAGCAGCGCCTTTTCCGATGACATTGACGAAAGTCCCGACCAACCGACGGAGTCAGATTGAAGCAGAAGCTGCCCCTCTGCCTCTTCCCCAACGATATTATAAAGCTCAAATAGGAGATCTCATGAAACACAGAATTTTAATTATATTGCTTGGCCTCTTGATCTGTATGCCGGCCATCTCAAATGCCCGTATTTTCGCCCGTTGGCATACCTCAATGGGCAGTTTTACCGCTGAACTATACGATGAATTGGTGCCCATTACAGCCAATAACTTCCGTGATCTTGCCAATTCCGGCTTTTACAATAATCTTATCTTTCACCGCGTGATTGATCGCTTTATGATCCAGGACGGCTGTCCTAATGGCACTGGCTCTGGCGGTCCCGGCTATACTATCCAGGATGAGTTTTATCCAGGGCTGCTTCATGATCACGCCGGAGTCTTGGCTATGGCCCGAACCCCTGCTCCCAACAGCGCTGGCAGCCAATATTATATTACTGTGGCACGGGCTAACCATTTGAATGGCTCCTATGCTGTTTTTGGCGATATCATTGAAGGCTTGGAGAATGTTTTGGCCATTGGCGCGGTTCCTACCAATGCCAATGACAAGCCCATTACACCGGTCAATATCTACACCTTACGGATGCTGGATTTACAGATCGGAGAGATGTTCCCGCCTACCGCTGAAGTTTTGGAAGTCCCTGCCGGGGAAAGCCAAATGTTTGTGGTAGAGGCCTATACCAATGCGGCAGAGCTTAGCTTTGAATGGTATATAGATGAAGTAATAAATCCTGAAAGCAGTTTCCTGTTGGAGACCGGTTTCGCCTCGGCAGGTGAGCACACTGTTCGCTGCCA
>CAXZAB010000108.1:0-7593 GCA_964293715.1 uncultured bacterium
AGCTCTTTCAGCTCTTCTTTTGCGCTCACATAATCCAAAGACTTCGCATAAGCTTCAGCCTCTTGCCTTACCTCTTTTAGCTTGCCCGCCTGAAAGCTTAGGCTCAGATTGTGTGCCTTCACCGCTCCATTCGCATCCCTCGCCGCATCGCCGCTTTTCTTTATCGAGAGCGCATATATCCCCGCCGCCGCTGCCGCAGCCAGGGCTATCCCCGCAAAGTTGCCGCTCAAAGCATTACCCACCGCCATCGCCACGTTATACGCCACTTGCTGCGCGGTTAAGGCTATCAGCTTGATGTTTAGTATCACCAGGTAGCCTATATATGCTATCATTCCGCTTATCAGCGCAGCTATCACCTCTTTGTTCTCGCGCAGCCAGTTTACCATTGTTTGCAGTGTTTTCACCAATGGCACCAGTGCTGTCTTCACCAATGCCCCGAGGTCTTCCTTCAAGTCGCCCACGATGTTCTTGTACTGCTCCAAGGCCCCCGCTCCGGTTTCGGCCTCCGCCTTTGCCAGCTCAAATCCATTCGCCATCGCCTCTTTCAGGATCGTCATCTTCTCCGTTTCCGTCTGTGCACTTCTCAAGGCCGGAATATACCGCTGCAATTGCGAAAATTCCCCCTCTCGCGCCAAAGCGATCCCCTTGATCGCCGTCTCCATGTTCAGCCCTGCCCCGCTGAAGGCTTTAGATAGCCCTATCGCCCCTTCCAGGCTCTCTCCCAGATCATCAAAGCCTACCCCCATGTTCACCGCCGTATTCATCAGCTCCAGGGATGCCTCGTCACCCACCGTCGTCACGCCCTGCACCTCAGAGGCCATCGCCTTCAGCTTGTTTATATGCTGCTCTGTGGCCAGCCCGCGTTGCGTTAGCGATGCGGTCAGTCTGCCCTCCGCCATCTCCTGCGTGTTGGATGCACTTATCAGCCCACCCATCGCGCCCTTCAGCATCCCATAGCCCTGTACCACTGCGTTCATCGCCAGCCCGTATCGTGCCAAACCGCTTATCAAGCCATCAAATCCGCTCCGCAGTTGCCCTATGATCCCGTCCAGCCCACCCCCGTCTCCGCTAAATTCTGTATGATGCTCTTCCGGTATTTCCTCTATCGCTCCCCCCGCATCACCTGCCGCCGCCTCAGCTCCGCTACTGTCGGCATCGATGCTCACTTCCACATCGCTCAGCGCATCCATCTGCGCCTCCAGCCCATCCAGCTTCGCCTCTGCCGCCTTGGTTGCGATCTCATATTCCGCCGGATCCTTCAGCAGATTCCGCAGATCGCCAAAGTAATCGCGGATCAGCTTCAGCGATTCCTTCGCTGCCCTGGTGTCTATAGACAGTACCATCTTCAAGCTATCTGCCATCTTCGCCTCCCCTGTTTACTTCTTTGCTCGCGTCGCTTGCTGCTGCCATTCCACCAGCCTCTCGGCCTCATCCAGCTCCAGATCATCGTCCCACAGCCCTATCCGCTTCAATACCCAGATATACCTCAGGAAGGTATATCCGTGGGCTCCTGCTTTGCCTCTGCCCCGCGAAAGGCCTTTTCCACGTTTGCCTTGATCACAGCGGGCAAGCACGCCACTATACCGGTAAAAAAACTTGCTAATATCCCCCTGATCTCTGCCAAATCCATCTCTTCAAAATCCGTCTCGCTATCCCTGGTGATGATCTCCATCAGCTCCTGCAGTTTCCCCCCATGCAACAGCCCCGTCAGAAGCTCTTCCACGCCTACAGCCACTTTGTCGAGGCTTTCCCTGCCATACAGTGCGTCCAATACGCCCAGGTCGGCCAAGAGTCTCTCCACCTTTGCCAATGTCTTGATGTTCGTATATACCTTCATCATTCTCTGCTCCTCGTTCTCTTCTGTTTCCGCATCGGCGGCACTTACACCGCCGATGCACTTCCATTGGGGATGCTCGCTTACAGCTTCCGTAAAAGCCCGCTTGCCAGGCTCGTCGCCAGGCCGCCCACTGCTGCCTGCCCCAGCCCATTCACCATTTGCTTCAACCAGCCGGAGCCGTCTTCCACGCCTTCGCCCCTGGCCTGTTCTGTGATCTTGTTATATACCTTCTGCACGCTTTCTCTCGGCGCGCAATCCAGCTTTTTAGCCACCACCGCTTGTATCTTTTCCGGGATTTTATCCACTTCTGTTCTCAAATATTGCTCCTGCTCTGCGCCGCTCTTGCCGCTCGCATTCAAGATCAAGCGAATGTACCGCTTAAAGGCCTCGTGTGTGTCCACAAACACCCAGTTCTTATGCAGATACTTCCTACCCACAAATACCGCGATGATAGCTCCCGCAGCCGCATACAGCCCCATCATAAATTCTCCCAGCCAAAAGCCCTCAAAGCCTCCGCCCACTTCGCCTGCCACCAAAGGCAGCACCAGCATCATTGCCAACATGATCATTACAATCCAGCGTTTCATCTGTCTCTCCTTACTTTTACTGTGTTCATTGCCTAATACCTCAGCTTCCGCACCCGTGCCGTCCGCTTACTGTAGCCGCAAAATCGCTCCATACAGCCCGCCACCGCATCCGGGATATCATCATACCCATCCGGATAATCCAAAAACTGACCCAACAAATCTTCCGTGTATTCATTCTTGATAAATAGCAGGCTCCCGCTCTCTATCACGGTATCCAGTGCCTCTATTCTGCTTGCTTTCGATTGTTTTGTGTTGATCCTCTTGATCCAGTGTGAGATCGGATTCAGCCCCTCTCGCACGCAATATTCATCCATATCTTTCAAGTGCTTCTGCTGTCCATACACAGTCTCAAATGCACTCCGCCCCCCTAATCGCTTTGTGGCGTAAAACATCTGCACAAACTTCTCGTAAAACAGCAGGTTGCTACACTGTGCCGCCCACAAGTCTATCATGTAATACTTGCCGTCCGCAGCCAGCCCGATCGCCACTATCGCCTTAAAACATCCCTTTTCCCCCCAGCTCGGGTCCGCATACAGCCACACTTCTTTATATTTTGCAGCAAGCCGCACCCAATACTTAAACCATTCATACTTAAAGATAGTCCCCTCATTCACCTTCATCCCCAGCATCTCCCGCTGGTAGGTGGATAGTCCCATCTGGCTCTTCAAGTTTGCCAGGTCATTGTTATTATACTGCTCTGGCCATCTGCTCTGCCCCTGCTTGTCCTCCACCGGAAACCGCAAAAAGCTCTTGCGCTCTCCTCGGATGTGCCCGCGCTTATTCTCCGGGTCCATTTCCTCGCTAAATTTCGAGATCGCAAAGTTCTTGTGTGTCTCATTGCCCAATACGATTATCCGTCCGCCCTTAGGTGGCAGCGCGCCCAGTCCATCGCCCTTGATCTTGTCCCTGCGCTCGCGCCCTATCCTGGCATTGCCCTTGTTGCTACTCCGGTCGATGTCATCATACACTATCAGGTCCGGACGCTTGCTCGTCTGGGGATTCACGTCTCCGCGGATGTCCCTGTCTATCGTTGCGCTTTCCACCATGCAGCCATTCGCCAGGCTATAGCTCTTATAGTTGCTGTCCGTCGGCTCCATCTTAGGATAGTCCCACCTGATCCTGGCGTTGTTCATCAGCTCGTTCCAGATATACCGGCTGCGTTTCACCGCCTTCGGCTCCAGCGCCGCACTGTGGATCACATATTGCACCTGCTCGGTGCAGATCATCCACAAGCTGTATGCTATCCCCATCAGAGTGGTTTTGCCCAGCCCGCGATATCCCGTGATTATCGTGATCCCATGCTCGTTCTCGCTCGTCTCCTCAAACATCAGCTTGTGATCCGCGTGAAAGTCCTGCGTAAAGATATGTGGTAGATACGTCTTACAAAAGCTGCTGAAACCCGCCCAATTCCGCCTCGACACCCCGGCCTTCCGCGCTTGCTTAGCCTGTGGCGTGTCACCTATAAAGGGCTTTACGCTCGGCCGGCGCCGCAGTGTGTTATCGAGCTGTTTCAGTTGATCTTTTGTAAATCTACCCATTGTTACTCACCCTCAGATGATCCGCTATTTCGCGCCCATGTTCCTGAAATTGCTCCCGCAAGACCTCCAGTCCGTTCTCGATCGCAAAGTCCACCACCCCCTGCATAAACTTGATCACATACTGGTTCAGCTCCTTACTCGGCGCAAATTGCTCCTTATGATGCTTGATGAGGTTGATCAGGCTCTGCTTCTCCTTGTTCTCCGGATCATTGATATAATCCTCCAAAGCCACGCATTCCGCCTCCAGGATCAGCCGCTCGGCCTTCGCCTGCAGCTCCACTATCGTTACCTCAGCCCCCTGCCAGTCATCCTCGCGCCGCCATTTCTCCAGCGTCCTTATTCCCAGGTGAAAGCTGTTCGCCAGCTTCTCCAGGTCATGCTCGCCCTCGCGCCAGGCCTTGTAAGCCAAAGCCCGTATCACCTTATAGTTACGCCTTGCTCTCGCCATTCTGTCCTACCCGAAAAACACCTTGATCACGGCGCTCACCACCCCACCGGCCACCAAGGCGGTCAGCCAGGTGTTAAATTTCAGATTCGCATCCACCCGCACCAGTTTATCCTTCATCCCTTCACTGCCGTTACCGTAGATCTCCTTAAAGAGCTTCTCCAGTTCCCTCTCTTTCTCGCATTCACCCTGTGCCAATTCAGTCCTCCATCTCGCTTCGTTATCTCGATCTATAGCATGGGGACAAAGCCGCTATGCCCCATCCCCACGCTGCCCAGGTTTATCAGCCGGTAGTTGTCTCCGCAGGACATGCCAGCATCACCACTTTGTTCTTCGTTGTGCCGCTAAATTCCGTCTTTACCGTCACGTTAAACCAGTCGTCCACCTTGTTGCTCCACTCCATCACCCACTTCAGGCCGTTGAATATCAACAGCTTATCCTTGTCTGTGCTCTGGATGATGATCGTGTGCGGCTCCTGGTTCAGCTTGTTCTCCAGCCAGCTCTTCGCCTTGCTGTTCAAGCCCGCCAAACCCATAGTGATGGCCGTGCTGCGCTTCCCCTGCTTCACAAAGTGATAGGTCTTCTTCATTTCCACCGAGCTTTGAATGTCCCAGGCATCTTCCTGGAAGGTGCCAAATTCCTCAAAACTCGCCCCTAATAGCGTGGCCACTTTGCTCTGGTCTGCCACTGCTGCCGCCATCGTCGTCTCATCTTCAAACCCCGTTCCCTCAGATATGTAGGCATAGCCGCCTTCCATACCGTCTATCAGATCGTCCAGCTCAAAATCCTCGGCTGCCAGACCCGGTTTCGTCAAATCATCTGCCATTATATTTCTCCTTTCTTGTCCTGTTTACGCCCTTATCACACATTCGTGCAAGGTCCCACCGCCGCGGATAGCACTGCCGTACCGGCCACGCCATTCGCATCTTTCGGCGTCACTTCGAATTTTATGTATTTTGTCGCATTTGCCGCCACGAGAGCATATGTCCGGCTCGTAGCCCCGCTGATCGCGCTATAGCTGCCAGCGGCCGTTGCCGCGGCGAGCCATCGGAAGGTGCTGCTGCCTTCTGCATCGCCATAGCTGTCATGATACTCATAGAATCCTTCCAGGGTATCACCGGTGTTCAGGCCATCTTCTATTATCGCCACGTTGCTCGCCACCGGCGGCTGGTTCGAGACAAATCTGAAGAACTTCACATAGCCCCCGCGCACGTAGTTCACGTCCACCGTGATCCGCGGATACCAGTGATATCGGTGATCACTGCCGCTGTGCTCCAGCTTCAGCTTCGCATCGTTGATGTAGCCCACCACCAGGAATTTAGGCATCCCGATTATCATCCCGCCGCTGGGCAGAGGACGGCTCTTCACCTGCACTCCGTCCAGATACAGCTTGTCTTTGTCACGCACCAAGCGCCCCTGATCGCTTACATCCACATTGCGCATCTGCATCAAGGCTTCTCTGTCGCCCGCCGTCAGGTAGATCACAAATTTGTCCTTGTACTGCAGCGTCTCTTCGCCAAAGCTCAGCATCGCATTGTCGATCTTGCCCAGCACGCCCTTGCCATCGATCGTCTGGATATCGCCGTTGCTCTCAGCTTTCTTGAAAAAACCGTCGATCGCCTTGATTGCGGGCACCCCTGTACGGTCGCCCTTAAAGATGATCCGGCGCACGGCCTGCTTCACGCCGCCCACTACCTTAGCGTTCATATACGCGCCAAATTCCTGCACGCCCATCGCATCGCGATAGTCCTCCGCGGTGCTCTCTTTGAGGCTCACATCCGCGTCCAGCTCCTGAGGATCAAAGGCCAGATCACTGTGGCTGTGGTCCAGCATCTCTCTCGCGTCATCATCCGTGTTATACAGGATCACGTCCTCGATCAGCCCTTTGTCGATCTTCCCACGCCGTGTGAGCGGTGCCACCGTCAGATCACTCAGCGTATCGTCATCAGGATCCTGCAAGGTCTGATCTATAAATTGCTTGCCCAGGCTATCTGTAAATAGCGACAGCGATTTACCGCTGTCCAGGCTCGCAAAGCTCTTGTAAAGCTCCTTCTTGCGTGGGTCAAAGTTCACCTCAATGCCCACCATACTCTTCCTTACTGCCTTCATTTCCTGCCCCTCTTCTTTTATCGTCGGGCTCACCGCTTTCTTGATGCTCTCGCTCAGTTCCGTCAGTATCTCCCGCATTGCTTTCATCACCTCATCGCCGCCGCCTTCGGCTTGCTCATGCTCGGCAATCTTAGCCTCCACCTGCGCCGCAGCCTTGTCCTCGCCCGCGGCCTTCAAGCCTTCCGCCAGTCCCTTCAGCTCGTCTATCACGGCCTTCACCGCAGTCCGCTCGGCCTCGCCGCTATCCTTAGCCCGTCCGAAGATGCTCACGCCGTTAAACTTACCGGCCTTCACCTTCGCCCAGCTCTCGCTCTCTTTGTTGAATTTCAACACTCCTACCCAGCTTCCTTCCTTCGCATCCGGCCATCTCTCGTCGGCCTTGTTTAGTTGGAGGCTCTCTACCATCACCACTTCGTCGATCACGCGCATATCGTGATTCTTGTCAAAGGCCCGGAAGATGTTCCGCCCGGCCGCCTGCTCCATCGCCTTGCGCACCGTTTCTTCGCTGTAACTGTCGCCATGAGCGTCCACCACTCCAGGCTCCATTATCGTCACATACACCAGCCCCTTGTCACCCTCTGCCGCTTTGAATTTCAACGAACTCCCCCGCAGCTCCAGGATAGCGTCCTTGCCGTCCTTCATCTTTACCACATAACCCTTACCATTCGCTGGAGTTACCTCATCAAATAGTAGCGATATCAAGTCCACTTCCACATCCTGCAGCACACTCTTGCGAATCACTCTGCTCGTGCGAACCCCGTTCCTCTTCTTACTGAAGATACCCATCTTCTTACTCTCCTTACCTTTTCTTGTCTTTTCTTGTTTAGCCTTCTGGCAGCTTGTCTTGTCCAAGCCTGCCTCTCTGATTGTTCCCAATCTATCCTACTACCAATTATCTGTCCACAGTTAACACCACCCCCGTAGCGCAGGCCCCCGTAGCGCAGGACGCCGTTCCTGCGAAACCACCCACAAACACCCCGTTCCTGCGGGACCCCCCACCCCAAAAACCCCGCGGATCCGCGCCCCTATCCCCCCCCCTCTGCGGGGGCCCCTCCCCCTCCCGGAAATTCGGTCCAA
>CAXZAB010000109.1:0-7559 GCA_964293715.1 uncultured bacterium
ATCAAACAGAGAATACCGCAATACTGCTTGATATCCAGAGTTTATCCGAAGTTTCTGCAGAAGGAGAGCTCAGAAATTCCCTTAATATACCTTTAACTCAGTTACTTGATGAAAAAGATAAAATCCCAGTGAATAAAGAAATCTATATATTCTGTGGGACAGGACTTAGGTCCATGGTGGCTGCCAGTATCTTGAATCAAGTGGGCTTATCCAATAATTCAGTAATTTTAGGTGGCTTATCAGCTTGGAATTCAAGTCGATATCCTCTTTGTAGTAACAAAAGATAATATGATAAGCAGTAAAAAAATGAACATTATTGATGACTTCCCCTATGGTAGTGGCAGAGTAAAATGGGTCCATACGGAGTGGCTTCAGCAAATAATCGTAACACAAGCGAAGCACATGGCTATTAGGGTGAACCATGTTTAGCTACCCAAAGCGCATAAACACTGTTTTAACGATCTTTAGACTTACTTGATCCTTCTTCTAACCCAAGATTCCTATAAATTAAATCATATTTTTGCTTTTATCTCCGCTTCAACTTTTTTACTATCTACTTCATTTCTGTAAAGAGGTAATTTGTCTCTTTTGTATACTTCAAGATTTTCCTCAAATGTTGTACGGTGATTGCTTTGATATATTATTCCGAGGGGGAACGGTTCTTCTTCAAGTGATTTCTTGAACGCTTTCACCCTATCGGAAGTATCAAAATCATCTGGGATATAGTAGGAGTTATCTTTGAACCACTTAAAAGTATTGATTTTGTTGAATGTAACACAAGGTTGGAATATATCTACCAGGGCAAATCCTTTGTGAGCTATCGCTTTTTTCATTATTTCTTTTGTTTGTTCAATATCACCACAAAAAACTCTGGCTACAAATGTCACATCAAGAGCAATTGCAAGAGCAATCGGATTAAGTGGCTTTTCAAATACGCCAAAAGGCTGAAGTTGGGTTTCCATCCCTAGTCCTGATGTAGGTGAAGCCTGGCCTTTTGTGAGGCCATAAATCATATTGTTGTGCACAAACAATGTAATGTCGGGATTTCGTCTTGTTGCATGTAATAGATGGTTTCCTCCTTCACCATACATATCGCCGTCACCGCCAAATGCAATGACAGTAAGTTCAGGATTGCATGCTTTGATTGCTGTAGCTGGCGGAAGTCCACGCCCGTGTAGCCCATTGAAAAAACTTGTATTTATGTATTGTGGCATTTTCGCAGCCTGTCCGATCCCCGAAACTAATACCACATTTTCTTTAGCAAGGTTCAATTCCTTGAGTGCAGCCAGCAATTCTTTTCGAATAAGGTAGTTGCCGCATCCAGGACACCAAGCTATATCAATCGTATCTTCATGATCAAAAATGTTTTCCATAATATCCTCCAATTCAAACAAACTTTTGAATTTCTGTTATTACTTCTTCCACCGAGAATGGAAGACCGTTGTATTTCAATACTTTATTGTGAATTGAATACCCAGTTGAAAGTGTTATAAGTTGTGCAAATTGGGCAGATGCGTTGTTCTCTACAATAATTACGTTCATTGCCTTATTTAAATATTCAAGTATGTTTTCAGGAAATGGAAATACCCAAGAAAAATGTAACACAGCAATGTCTTTATTTTTGAGAGTCTCAACTGCTTCAGTCACAATATTGAATGTAGAGCCCCAGCATATAATAAGTGTCTTGTAATCGTTGTTCCCGATAAGCTTTGGCGGGATTATCTCAGATTTTATTGATTCGAATTTCTTGAGACGTTTATCAACCATCTTAATCCGCATATCAAAATCTTCGGTAATATGTCCACTTTCGTCGTGCTCGTCACTATCTACACAAACATTTCCTGAACCGTATCCGGGTATTCCTCGTGGAGATATCCCGTTTTTGGTCAGAGAAAATCTCCTATAGTCTTCATTAGTTTTAACAATATGTTTTTCAATTTTGAGACTTTTTGTGTCGAAGACGGGTGTATTATATCTGCTATCGACATAAAATTGATCAGTTAAAATGAATACCGGAACTTGATACTTTTCAGATAGGTTAAAAGCTTTTTGAGTCAAAGTAAAACCTTCTTCAAGTGTTCCCGGTGCAAGAATGATACGGGGAAAGTCCCCGTGGCCAGCATATAAAACCAAATTCAGATCTCCCTGTTCTGTGCGCGTAGGTAGTCCCGTTGCCGGCCCAGGACGTTGACCTATGTGAAGCACTAAGGGTGATTCTATCATTCCACATAGACTTATTCCTTCGCTCATAAGGGCAACCCCTCCACCAGAAGTTGTAATCATTGCTCTAGCGCCTGCATACCATGCTCCAATAGCCATGTTGATGACACCGACTTCGTCTTCAACCTGCTCTACAATTATATCAAAACTTTGGGAATACGAAGCCATATTTTCGAGCACGCTGGTCGCAGGAGACATCGGATAACCACAAACGTAGTTGCATCCGCTTGCAAGTGCACCGAGTGAAACCGCTTCTGCACCATTCAGAAGAAGATGATTTTTAACATCATTGGATTTTGCTATAGCAATATTGACTTCAGAGAGGTTTGTTCCAGCCTCATGACCTTTTGTTATTGCATCAACATTCTTGTTTTGAATATCCTTATCCTTTTCTGAAAAGTATTCAACTATGAATTCTGTGCATACTTTGAGATCTACTTTAAGAATTCCACATATAAATCCTGCTGCAACTGTATTGGCAAAGATGACATTCCCTATTTCTTTTGCTATTTTCGTGAATTGAATATCTGTGATATTATCATAATCTATTTTGTCTTTCTCACCAACCACAACAGTATCAGGTGTGATTCTTTTTGTGAGATGCTCAATACCATCTTTGTGGAATGGAATCAAGATATCGATACGTTCAAGATATCCAGCTATAGGTTTTGAGGATACCCTTATTTCGGTAGAGTTAACTCCACCCCTGACGCGAGACATGAATTCTGAAGTTGAGAAATAATTATAACCACTTCTTTTTAGCAAATTCGATAAAACGTCCTCAATCGATTGTATGCCTTGCCCTGCTTGACCAACAAGAACAATGACTAAATTATCTTCTATCTTTCGTACCATAGTATCTCCCAGTTATTTTGATTATACCAGTCAATTGCTTCTAACTCCTCTATTACAGAAGTAAACGCTCGATGCATATCGACAGTCTTTTTGTCCAGTAAGCCAAATGCTTCTTGATATCCAGTCTTTCCCATTTTTATCTCCTCTTGTATGATGCCTCAATGCCACCTGTGTTCCATCCTCTTTGTTTCACTTCTATACTTCCTCACTATCAATCGATCTTCAGCATATCATCCAGAACATCACTTACAGATGGATAGCTCCAGATAGTTTCCTTTAACCTATCAGCTGTAATTCCATTCTTAATGGCCAATGCAAAAAGATTAATGACTTCATCAACATGGTGTCCCAAAAGATTTGCTCCAATTATTGTGGAATCGTCTTTCCTGATTATAATCTTGTAAGCAGATATCTTGAGACCTAATCTTTTTGTAGATAACATTTTAGAGGTGTCAGCGAAGCTTACTAAATAATCGATATTATTCTTTTTCGCCTCCGCTTCCAGCATACCTACTTTTGCAAGAGGAGGGAATGTGTATAACACACTTGCCGTACCAGTATAATCAGGAGTTTTATTATCATTATTTAGTATATTATGAATTACGATTCTTGCTTCCAAGCTTGCTACTGGAGTCAAAGCCAGGCTTTTAGGATCGCTAACTGCATCACCAGCTACATAAACAGCACTATTACTAATACTTTGCAGGTTTGGGTTGAGGATGATGCCATGAGCATCAGTTTTGACTCCAGCGTTACCCAGTTCCAGCTCTTGGATCTGCGGAACTCTTCCTGCTCCATGAACCACCAAATCTGCAGAAAAGACCTTGCCGGATTCCGCTTCCACCAAGAACTTATTACCTTGCTTTTTAATACTCACAACGCTGGTCTCAGTTTCGATTACTATGCCATTTTCTTCAAGGTTCTTCATAAGCAGATTCACTAGTTCTGGTTCAAATGTGCCAAGCGGCCTGGATAATCGTTCCAGAATTGTTACATTAGCACCCCCTTGATTGGCTACCTGAGCAAGTTCAAAGGAGACATAACCTCCGCCAATGAATAAGATATTAGAAGGAAGGGCAGGTAAATTCATGAATTCATCACTGGTGACCAAGTACTCTTCACCGGGGATATTCATTTTCCTGGGTGCAGCTCCTGTAGATAGCACCACAATATCCGATTCGATGATCTCATCCCCAATTTTAAGCTTATTGTGATCAACGAATTTTGACTTTCCATGATACATTTCTATGTTTTTATCAGCATAATCCTTTTCTTTGTCATAGGGTATATCCTTCGTAAAGATCTCTTTAAACTTGATTAGATTTTCCCAGTTTATTGATGTCTCGCCCGCAATAATCCCTTTATCTTTATAGCCCTGAAGTCTTATTTGAGCCTCTGCAACGCCTGTTAATACTTTCTTTGGATTGCATCCTCTGAGACCACAGGTTCCCCCATACTCTCGATAATCACAAATCCCAACCTTTTTCCCGGCTTTGCTACAAGCACTGGCAATCTTAGTCCCTGCAACACCTGTTCCTATCACGAAGACATCAAATTTATTACTCATTTGTCACCTCTGTATATAAAAGATTAATCGCTTCCTGGGGGTATTGACGTTGCGCCTCCAGACACTTATCCGCCAGATGTGCCGGGATTTTGCTCTCAATCGCTGCTGCTTTTTTGCTGCCGACTTCAAATCGGAAAACTTCTGGACATAGTTTCACACAGATGCCAGCTGTTTTGCATTTGATTTGATCAACTTCTATCTGCACTACTAAGCTCCTAAATATCTGTTTTATTTCTCCGTAAATGCTGGGGAGGTTTCATCAGTATTTTCACATATTGAGCCCTGTCATAAGCCCAGGGATCTTTGCTGTTTAATTCATTCATTTTGCCCTGGAAATCTGCCAGGGAATTATAGCCCTTACTGCTCATCCAAGCTTCGATTCCGCTTAAAATAGTTGCTATATGCTTGATTCCATGCTCATATAGCGCACTCACTATCTGCACAGCGCTGGCGCCAGCCAGGATCATCTTGATCACATCAGCCGCACTAAAGATACCTCCGCTGCTGCAGATCTCTGTAGCTATATGCTGTGAGAGCAGACCGGTATAACGCAAGACATAACGATTATCCTGCGGCTTACTGAGATTGAGGAGGAAGATATTTTCCATCTTATCGATATCGATATCAGGCTCAAAAAAACGGTTAAAAAGCACTACTCCGGCAATCCCGGTTTTACTCATACGCTGCACTACCTGCAGCGGATTCGTATAGAGGCTGCTAAGCTTCACTGCTACCGGTATATTTATTTGGGAAGTTATTTCCCCCAGGAGCTCTATTTGTTCATCCTCTATAGAAGTGCCGGTCTTGGAAAAATCTTTTGGGACAGAATAAAAATTCAATTCCAGCCCGTCTATTCCGGTATCCGCCATTTGCAGAGCATAATCCAGCCAAGTTTCTCGATTAACTGCGTTCAGACTGCCGATCACTGGAATATTCACAGCTTCTTTTGTGCGCTTCACCCAGTAGAGATGCTCTTTAGGTCCCGCATATTCCTGATCGGGAAGTGCCGGACCTATCATTTCCGCAGACCGCGCACTGGTTATTTCACCTTCCAATTCATTACGATATCGCTCTAATTGGATCTGTTCCTCAAACAGCGATTTTATCACAATCGCTCCTACTCCGGCAGCTTCCATTTCCTGGATATGATCCAGATTGGCAGTAAGGTTGCTTGCCCCTGCTATGATAGGGTTTTTGAGCTTTATACCCATATATTTTGTGCTAAGGTCTTTCATCTTTCCTTCCTTATCTCACCGGAAACCCGCCATCTGTGGGCAAGGCAGATCCGGTTGTATATGATGTTTCTCACTGCTGAGCCACACTACCGCATTTGCAAACTCTCCCGGAACGTCCAAGGCATCCGATAGGTTCCATTTGTTTCATTTTAGCCAGCACTTCTTTATTTACATTTATTTCTTTTTAGGGCTTCTTCTATTGTTACGGGAAGCCACCTTTGCTTAATATCGATATATTGCTGCCAGGCCTGTCTCAGAAGGCATTTTATCGCTTGGAAAGACCATCACCTGCCCGCCCATTTTTGTTACCAGTTCACCCATATCATCCAGCAGGTCATCTACTCTTGGATTTGTCAAATCTTTTTCTTGTGTATTTCCCGTCACCAGATCAGTTATCCTGGCTGCAATAATGCGGTCGGCTTCCACAATAAGAGTGTCCACCCGTCCTGCAACTGCAGCTACAGCTATTTCTTTGTAGTCGTCACTGCCTTTGCCATTTGCCCTTTCCTGTTCAAAGCGGGCCACCAGATTATCAAGCTTGAGGTTATATTCGGGTTCCATTATTTCCCAGGCCATACTTGCCAGTTTTTCTGCTGAAACAGACCAAGGATTTATAGAAATTCCTTTCGAAATCAGCAATGGATTCTTGTTTACCTTTTGAAAAAGATTGTGGTGTTCCGGCAAGGCAGCCAGGATAAGGGGCCAACCTGAAGGCTTCGAATAGTGCTCTTCAATGGCGCTCGCAACCGCACGGAAAAAACTTTCAGTCTCTTTCTCAGTTTCCTCCTTTTTGCCGCCATAACTGTGGAACATGGGCGTACTATCACCTCTGGTGCCGCCATAGTTTGCAAGGGTCGAATGCTTGACGTCCGAATCATCACCAAGCGCTTCTATTATGGTTTTTGGAATATCATCGTCAAGTTCAACTTCAAAAAGTGAGCGACGGTTGCCTTCAAAAAGACGGATATCATGCAGGGTTATACCCAAAACATGGAAGTGGTCACCCGATTGCAAATATTTCCGTAGTGGTTTGGTATGGAAGCTGTCCGCCACTATGGCTAATTCTTCAACCGATGTATGCAATTCAACAACTTTAAAGATACCCTCAGCACTAAAAACCGCCAGCCCGTCTGAGGTGTGGTTCCAAAGATCTCTGTCGTCAGCAAGGGCTTTTACCGGTGCAAGATGTTTTTGCACTTCGGCGGTTGAATATTTCTGCAGCAGCGAATCTTCCATTTGCTGCACAAGTTTTTTGAACACAATACTATCCTGCTGATTCTCAGGATGTCTTCTGTGCGTAGGCATATAAAGTGAAAGACAAATCGATTGATCTACTGCCAGAAGCTCCTGGATCAGTTCATTTGTAAGTAATTCCATAATAATTTCCTTCTTTGTTTCATGTATTATTCGTGTTTAGTTTTTTCGCGTTCCAATTCTTTATTCTGCACTAAAAGTCCGTGCTATCGCTCGTGTCAAACACAGCGGCAATTTACTTGCTACTAATATAGATATAATAGTTTGCAATAGGAAAAAAGCAAGGATACTCTGAGGATTGGGCCTGTGGGCAGATCAATCTGGAAAATCCGATAGAGAAGATGGTAGAACACGGAATGAGCACGAATATGTTGGGGATTAAGGATCAAATACGCTAACCATTTAGTGCGGAGCACGGCAGCTGTTAT
>CAXZAB010000110.1:0-7528 GCA_964293715.1 uncultured bacterium
AACATCGGCCTCAACGATGAGATCACTGAAAAGTTTTCCCAAATGAAGAATTACGGCTGGACGGCCTGGGATTGCTATCGCCGGCTCATCCAAAGCTGGGGCATGTCCTATGGCATTGAGCGCGATGAATTTGACAATGTAATGATAGACTATAAACAGCGCTATGAAGTTGAGCTCAAAACTCAATTTACCGGCAAACAAATGAAAGCCATGGTGCAGGATTATAAGGCAGTACTGACAGCCCACAATGTAGTGCTCGAGCAGGATCCCTTTTTGCAGCTTTATAAAGCCATCTTCCGGGTCCTGGATAGCTGGGACACCCAGCGCGCCAAACTCTATCGCGCCAAACTCCATATCGCTGAAGAATGGGGCACCGCAGTGATAATCCAAAAGATGATCATGGGCAATCTCTCTTCACAAAGCGGAACCGGAGTGGTCTTTACCTTTGCGGATTGGCACAATGAACCAGGCATCTGTCTGAACGGAGATTTCACCCTGTGTAGCCAAGGAGAAGACGTGGTGGCAGGGCTGGTGCATACTCTGCCCATTTCCGAAGCGGAAAGAGAGCGGCAGGATGAAGAGATCTCCCTGGAAAAAGATTTCCCCGCCATACACCAAAGACTTTTGCTCTATGCCAAACAGCTGGTCGAAGAGCGCCGCTATCCTCATCAGGAGATAGAATTTACCTTTGAAGGCCCCTGTGAGGACCAGCTCTATATCCTGCAGACCCGTAATCAGATCATCCGCAAAAGTCCGGAATACAATGTCCTGGGCACCAAGGAATCCAAGCTGCACAGCATCGGCAGTGGAATTGGCATTGGCAAAGGCGCTATGAATGGTATCATCGTGATTCGGGAAGAAGATATCCAGCTTTACAAAGATCAGGAAATCCCTTTAATCCTCGTAAGGCCTGATACCGTGCCGGACGATATGCCCTTGCTTTTTGAATGCCAGGGGCTTTTGACCTCCAGAGGGGGCGTAACTTCCCATGCAGCTGTAACTGCGACCCGTTTGGGCCTGATCGGAATCGTAAATTGCCGTGAGCTTTTTGTGGATGAAGATACTTCCACCTGCAAAATCGGAGACACAGAGTTGAAAGCGGGAGACAAAATCTCGCTGGATGCCACCGGCGGAACCATTTACCTGGGGCACTATCCCCTGCAAAGCGTATATTCACTAATTTAGATAAAAAATAAACAAAAAGGAGACCCAAAGCATGAATCCAAGCTTACGTAACAAAAAACTGCTGGGCATAAACAGCCTGGGCAGAATCGGAAAACTCCTCCTCTGGAACCAAGTCAACCTGAAAGATTTTGATGGCATCGTGGTAAATTGCGGACGTGAAGTCGGCACCAGCTTCGATGATCTGATTCAAACCATCGAAAACGATAGCAGCTATGGTTCTATCCACAAATTCCTCTATGGAATGGTGGGCAAGAAAGCCGAAGTCAAGGTTATTGACAAAGACAAACAAATCCTGAGCATCGATGGCATGCCCATCAAAGTCCTGCGCACAGCCCGGGACCCCAAGGATATCAATTGGCTAAACGAAGGCGTGAAAATCGTGGTAGATTGCACCGGCGGGTTCCTGGACCCCACCCTGCCTACCGAAGCCGGCAAACCCTGCCTGCGCGGACATCTTGATTCCGGTGCCCTGAAAGTAATCGCCAGCGCTCCCTTCAAGATCAAAAGCGGCGCTCCGATTCCTGAGGACGCCACCACCATGATCTTTGGCATCAACCATCTGGATTTTGACCCCGCCAAACATCATCTCATCTCCGCTGCGTCCTGTACCACCACCGGTCTGGCACACATGATGAAGCCCCTTCTGGAAAACAAACTCACCTCCAGAATTATCACCGCTTCCATGAACACCATCCATGCCGCGACCAATACCCAATCCATTCTGGATAACGTGCCCAAAGCCGGATCTACCGACGTGAGAAAAAACCGCAGCCTGCTCAATAACATCATTCTTTCGACCACCGGGGCCACCAAGGCTCTGGCTCTGGTAATGCCCCAGATCAAGGATATCGGTTTTATGGCAGACAGCATCCGCATCCCCATCAGCACGGTATCGCTCATCAATCTCAACGCCACCTTCCATACCGATCTGGATGAAAAAGGTGAGCCTGTGATCAATCGTGAGCTCATCAACGAAGTCTATGCCAAAGCCGCCAAAGGTGCACAAAAAGACCTCTTGGTATATAGCGAAAGACAAAACGTCTCCGCTGATATCATCGGCAGCATAGCCGCCGTAACCCTGGAAGCCCATGAAACCAATACCCGCACCGGCTTCATCGATTTCTCGCCCAAAGAGCTGGCAAAACAGGGAATGAAGTCTGACAATGATCTCAAAATGCCTGTTACCCACGCCAAAATCATGGGTTGGTACGATAACGAGCTGGGCTCCTATGTGTATTGCCTCTCCAAACTCGTAAAATATATCGCAGATAAAAGTATGTAAACTGTGAACAGAACCTAAAATAATAAGCCCGCTCTACTATGTGGTGCGGGCTTTTTCCTCATGATATATCGATTCTGTGTGCTGTGTCACTTTTCGCTGCTTGCCCAGTCACAGCCCTGGCCTGATGTTTCGATTCAGTTCTAACCTGAGGATATTGCGTCCTTGTCCCGTACTACGAGAACTGCTCTTTGACTGAAAACGCAAAGATGAAAAACATTGTAACAGGTTATATGACCTTAGATAAATTGCAAGAAGTGAGAACTTAAAATGTTCTCAAATAGCCGTGAAATTATGACTTGGAATTTACACCAACCTTTGAGACCTCACTGGACTCAACTGAATATGAGTCTACTAAAATCAAGTTTTGGAATAAATATTGCATATTAGTTTATTAGCTTAAAAATAAGAAATCAAGGGGTTTATCATGAAAAGATCCGTCATCAGCTTAGTTTTAGCTCTTGCCTGTTTATCCATTACTCTTAATGCGCAGCTAAGAGATTTTAACAGTGAAGCTTTTACCAGCACATCAGATCTGACCTGTTCCATTGAAGATAGTGTTTACCTGTATCTGGGTACCGAAGGCGGGCTTTTACGGGTAAATAAATCTACTTTGCAGACTCAGCTTTTCCATATCGCAAATTCTCCCCTATCATCAAATCATATTAAGGCCCTGGCTCTTGATCTTGACCACACATTATGGGTAGGAACGTCCGCAGGGATTAGCAGCTTTGATGGCAGCTTTTGGCAGAGCTATTATAATGAGCTACCTTTTTCTGATCTTTACAGCATCTGCGTAGATACAAACGGGAACGTCTTTGTAAGTGGTGATTTGGGAAACAACTATTATTGCCCCTCGGTTGTGAAATACGATGGAAGCAGTTGGTCGGTATATAATGCAACGAATTCAGACTTGCCGTATGTGCCCGTCATTGATCTTGCCGCAGGACCAAATGGTGAAATGTGGATGCTATCTTTTAATTTCTACGAATGGTATGGGCCCGGAGGAACTTCCGGCTATCAGCTTGATATGTATCTTAGTTCACTTATAGACGGTACTTTAAGCGTGAAAGATCTGCAAGGTAATGAACCAGGCTTGCCAGGTTTTGGACATATTAAACACCTGGAAATAGATTCTGAGGGGACTGTTTGGCTTTTATCCAAGCATTATCCTTCTGCTGTTTATAGATTCTGCGAGGGACTGTGGACAAGCTACTTATGCCCAGACTTAGTAGAGCCAGATTTCTATGCACATTCAATGCTTATAGATGACGAAGATAATCTGTGGCTGAATACTTCTACAAAGTTGGCCTGTCTGCCTCCAGATCTCAGTTCACCTACCATTCATGATCTTAGCGGAAATTCTTATTATGCTACCAAGATACACTCTATTTATGATGACAGGCTAATCCTGGGATCATCTGGTTATGCCGGTGGCTACCATGCCAATCGGGGTTATCTTAGCTTTGATGGCACTCAATTCAGCGAGCACAGCACTGCTCAAAATCCAATTGAAAATGTAAGTGATTTCAATGCTTATGCAGTGGATACTTTGGGTAATCTCTGGATTGCACCCTCTTCAAGCCAGGGTCTCTTCAAATGGGACGGTTCAAGCTGGACACAATATACCACCGCAAATAGTTCCCTTACGAACAATAACGTCAATAGCATCTATGCAGATACCAATGGCATGATTTGGATAGGCACCCTGGGCCATCTAACGCGCATAGTAGGTAATACATGGACTGTTTATGATTGTGAAGGATATGGCCTCTGGAACCCAAAACAGATCGTTCGCAGTTCAAACAACCGGCTTTACGTAATGGATAATAGCAGCATTTTTTGTTGGAATATCATTAATGAAACAGGGCAGGTGTATCTCAGCACAGACAATGGCCTTTTGCCCAGTTCCCTTACTCGGGATTTGATTATGGGCTCCGATAACTACTTGTGGGTAGCCACTGGGTCTGGGCTTGTGCGCGCCCGGGGAAACAATGTTTCTTTTTTCAATACCAGCAACACAGCATTCAGCACTTCAGATTTCCGTGCCCTGTGCAGAGACGGAGCTGATATCTGGGTGGCCACTTGCGATGGTGAGCTTGCGCGTATTACAGATCAATTCGAAATGCATGATTTATCCGGTTTTGCAGATCACCCTCAGCAATTGATGGATATGACCGTTGACAATGAACACAGAATATGGATCACCACCAGATACGGACCGCTGTATCAATATGCTGATGGAGTTTTGAGCACCGCCGATACCGCGGGCTCTGCGCTTAAATCAAGCACTTACTGCCGGGTACTCAGCGTAGCGGATGGCACTAAATGGATATATGTGTACCCAAAGTGTATTATGAGCTTCTCAGGAGAGATAGTGGAAAATGACGATCCTGCAGCAAGTCCGATCCCGCAGGCAAAGCTGAACAACTATCCCAATCCCTTCTATGAAGGCACTACCCTGAGTTTTTTCTCCGAAACTAAGGAACCCCTTACGCTAAAGATTTACAACATTAAAGGACAGGAAGTTTTTAGTGTCAGCATCAACGCCACCGCCACCGATGAAACTTCCTGGTATTGGAATGGCCTAGACCTACATGGCAAAAGAGTAGCCACAGGTATCTACCTGGCCAGGATAGAGGGCAGAAACTTCCGCGCTCAACGCCGGATGATAATGATCAAGTAGCCCTTACTCTATCTATTAGCAAACCAACAGCCTGGATAAGATTGCCAAGTTTCTAAATTTCTTTATCCAGATACTGATATCCCGGAATTTGCGGCAACAGATTATCCTCCACCGCAGCTTTCACAGAGCGGCAAGGAAGATTTTGCTCCACTATCTGCGCTTTGGTGATGGTTTTCAGGTTCACCTGCTGGGGATACCTGGCCTGCATCGCCCACAGCATCTTGATATATAGGCTATACCAGGATGGCAGACGTACGCTATCGTCTCTATCCATAAGCGAGCTTAAGTACATACGAAAGTCATTTCTATAGGCCTCACTGGGGTTTATCGCCTTAATCTGGCGAGAGATATCCCGGTAAGCATGATTTTGCGGCTGGATCGGCATCTTGGGAGCACGGCGCATCAAGGTCCGCTGTAACCTGGGGTGATAGTAATATATGGCTCCGTCCAGCTTGCCGGAAAAGCCTTTAATTCCTGCTTTTACATATGCTTTCATTATTTCCTCCTGTTTTTTGCACCATATTCTTCATTCAATTTAGACTGTCAAGTACTTCTTTATCTACCCTTAATCAAGCCTTAATTATTAAGGCTTGATTAAGGGTAGATCGAAGTGTGATAGACCTTCCTAAAAGAGCAAGAAACAGCTTATTGTGGTTGGTGTTTCCTGATTTTGGTTGACAACTAAAGTGAGGAGAAATAATGAAACGCAATGTAAAGAAAGTAGTTAGCTACAGTAAAAGCCTTAAAGACCATGTAATCTATGCAGTTGTGCGAGATGGCTTCAGTGTTGCATCTGTATGCACTCAGGAAGGCATCGACTCTGAGAACATGTTCCGAGAATGGGTTAGGGAGTTTATGAAAAAGCGTGGAATGACAAAGATACCCAGGACATTAACCAAGCGTAAGAATGCCCCCAAAGTGTTGTTTCATGAATCAGTGAACCGTCAGTTTAAGCGGTATGAGGAGATAATTATGGATCAGGATTCAATGATTGAAGCGATGTTCGAAGTAGCCGATGAAGAGACAAAAAAACTGTTAGAAAGACTATCTTTATCTCAACAAAAAAGGCTAAGTTTATTATTCCACAAACTGGTGCAATCTAAACTTCCGAAACTGGTGCACTTTTGACTGCCGTCTACAACAGCTTTCAATATCGTTTTGACTTAATCAATGAGTTTGGTTTGGCTCAGCCCCGAGGAGCTACCATTCTTTAGGACAAATATAGGACAAATATCCAGTAATCCTGTCAAAACAATTTCTTACTGGAGTTGATAAATAGCCGGATTAAGAACATTTAAGCACTTATGTCAAACCCAGTAAAGCTAATGGGATTTGGCATAGTGTCATATGACTATAGGATACTTTAAGGCCTTTCTGTAAAAGGGTTATCTATGGTATCGTAAAAATGAGAAGCGGGCACAGTCGAGAGATCGTGCCCTTACTCATTTTATTTCCGGCCATCCTTGGCAGCAGCCTGTCTTATTCAGTGCCCAAGGAAGGCTAAGCAAGCCTGAGACCAAATTGCTCATCTTGGTTCATCGGCAAAATACAGTCTATCTCGAAAAAGATATTGACAGTTAAAGGTGAGGCAGAATATAATGCAACCAGCTGTTAGAGTATATAAAAAAAGTAAAAATAGAGAGCTAAATGGTTCTCGATAATTCGCGAAAACTATGAGTTGCAATTTACGCCAACCCTTGAGAATTTAACCCCTTAAGGAGGTTTGAAATGCAAGATTTACTACGTGTCTTCTCAGTAGTTATGCTGGTTTTTATCATGCTCATCCTATCGTCGTGCGAGATCTCGATTGGAGGCAAAAATGATTCGGTTGTAGACGGCATCAGATTAAAATACGATAATGCAATGACCTTATCCCGTACTTACGATTTACCCAATCTGGAGATTCCGGGTGGAATACTTTCTGCCGACCTCAAAGGCCGGGCCGGAAAGAACATGGTCCTGGAAATCAAATACCATGAATACGAGCCTGGCGATGCCACTATCTTCATTGCAGATGGCAAGATCCAAACCCGGTCCAGATCCGGTAAACCTGTTTCACTTTATAGGATCACCGGCAGTATTCCTGAGAATCTGGGCCTGAGGATAAAAAGCGGCACTGGCAGAATAGAGCTGGCAGATTTCAACGGGCGCCAAAATATAGCTATCGATAGTGGCACAGGAAACATCGAATTAAGGCGCTGCTGTATAGAGAAATTCTCTGTAAACACGGGAACAGGATCAGTGACCCTCAGCGATAATAGGATAGGCCAGGTATCGGTAAAAACCGGAACAGGAGACCTGATTCTAAACAATAACCTGATAAATAAACAGGATTTCAACAGCGGAACGGGTAAAATCATCAAGAATGAATCTAATCT
>CAXZAB010000111.1:0-7516 GCA_964293715.1 uncultured bacterium
TTTATTGCCGGACTTCTTGCCCCGGTGGTGATTTTGCTTATATTGTATGTAAGCGGATTCCGTTATTTTTCTTGGCTGGAGCTTACTCTGGTGGCGATAGCTGCCGGTATAGTGGGTCAGCTGGGAGATCTATTAGAATCCATGCTGAAAAGGTTTAGTGGTGTGAAAGACAGCTCTCGTCTCATTCCGGGACACGGGGGCATTTTGGATAGAACGGATAGTATATTGCTGGCCGGTAGTTTTCTATATGCTGCTTTAACGGTATTAGGAAAAACCTGCTTGCGTTAATGTTTTGATCTTTAAATTGAATCTAAGAAAAACCTACGTAATTTCATGGAGGAATTATGAAAAAAATGCTTATTTTAACCATCTGCCTTGTCGCAGCGGTAGCTGTTTGGGGACAAGGCCTCGAAACTTTCAATAACTTTGACTACGGCGACACCCATTACGTCGATGGTACTTTTGACGGTGATGGCGGAGTTGTCTGGTCCTACTTTCATGTAACCGGTTCTACCTCAGGAGCCAATGATAACTCCATTGAAGGCAATGGTATGATACTTCGTCGCAGCGCAGTGCCCAGCAGGATTGAATCCGGCACCATCCCCAATGGCATCGGCAATTTCTCTGTGCAAATGCGTAAAGCCTACACCTCTGTAGGAGATCGCCAGCTTGCTCTTTTTATCAACGATAATTGGATTGCGGATTCGCAGACCTTTGGCGGATCACAGGGCGGAGACCCCACAGTTCATGAATTTGTCGTAAATGGTGTGAATATTCCCGGTGATTTTACTATGGCTATTCACAACATTCAGGGCGGTGATATAAACCGTCAGGTAACCATTGACAATATCGAATGGACTGCCTATGGCAGTGGCCAGCAATTTGTGGCGAATCCTACTTTCGATCCCCCTGCCGGACATTATGGGTCTGCCCTTGACGTAACCATTTCAACCACTACTGAAGGTGCCAGTATCTATTACACTATGGATGGCAGTGATCCGAGCCAATCCTCTACTCTCTTTACCGCTCCTGTCAATGTCAGCGCTCCCACTACCATCAAAGCCAGAGCTTACGCTCCGGATCATGAACCCAGTGCAATTGTAAACGCTGCCTATGGTTTCTATGTGAATGTCTCAAGTCTTAGTGAACTGAGACAACAACAGGCAGATAACAGCACCGTGTATCACATTCCGAACAACGTGATTCTCACCTTCAAGCAAAACAATCGTCATCAGAAATATGTGCAAGATTCTGGAGCAGCTATCCTTATCGATGATGTGCCCGGCGTGATTACCACCAGTTATCAGGTCGGCGATGCCATTGCAGGCCTCACCGGTAAACTGAATCAGTATTTTGAAACTCTGCAATTCTTGCCTATATCAGATCCTGGTCCTGCGGTATCCAGTGACAACAACATAAATGTTCCCACCCTCACCATCGCAAATCTGAACTCTGATATCGGCGTGTATCAATATCAATCCCGCCTTGTGCTGATCAATGATGTAAGCTTTGACAGCCCCAGTGGCAACTATACCACTGATCCGGCTATGACCTATGCTATTTCTGACGCTACCGGCGCCATGTCTTTCCGCACCAGTTTCTACGATGTGGATTACATTGGTACCCAGATGCATAGCGGTCAGTTTAACGTTATGGGCATCGTCGCTCATTTCCAGAATACTGCTCAGATTACACCGCGCAAGCTGGCAGATTTCAATCCCGTTTCAAACGACGATCCTACTCTTACGCCGGCTCAGGTAAGCCTGATTGGGAACTATCCCAATCCTTTCAATCCGGAAACTACCATCCAATTCCAGATGGAAACTGCTGCCCCCGCTCAGGTAACTGTTTATAACCAAAAAGGTCAGATCGTGAAGGACTTTACAGTTCAAGCCACTCAGGGAATTAATAACCTGCATTGGAACGGCATGGACAACGGCGGTAAAGCTGTATCCAGCGGTGTGTACTATTTCCGTCTAAAATCCGGAAAATACAGCTCCACCAAGAAAATGGTCTTGATGAAGTAATTTGAAACTCAAGAGTCACCTGTACTGTCTGATAGCGATAGGTATATGGTCCACGTTGGAACTCGCTGGCAAGCTTTTGGGAGATGGAATTTCGCCATTTGCCATCACTGCCTGGCGGTTTCTGATCGGAGGAGCATGTGTAGCGCCATTCGCAGTCCGGGCATGGACTCGCAATAAGATAAAATTAACTGTAAGCAGCATACTGAAGCTCGGCCTTCTGGGAATCCTGAATGTCGTGATCAGTATGCTGCTTTTACAATGGGCCATTTATTATGGCAAAGCCTCCCTGGTTGCCGTGATAGTGAGCATGAATCCTCTGTTTGTGAGTGTCTTTGCTCTGGTCCTGCTCAAGGAAAAACTCAGCAAGTTTCAGATCTATAGCCTGTTTGTGGGGCTCGTGGGCTTGATCATCATCATCCTGGGAGAAAAAGAGCTCTTGCAGCAGAACTTCGTGAATCTGCCCCTGGGCATTGTTTTTGCCATTTTAGCCGGCATCACTTTTGCCTTATATACGGTGCTCACCAAATGGGCGGTCAGCCAGTATGGCAATCTGATCACGAATTCCGTGTCTTTCCTCTTTGGAGGCATAGTTCTCACCGGCATCAATCTTGCCATCGGCAAGAGCATGAGCTTTGCGCCTACCTGGCACAATATCTGGCTGATCCTCTATCTGGGAGTGATCATAACCGGCTTGGCCTATATCCTGTATTTTGAGGCTATGAAAGAGCTGAGCGCCGCCAGAGCTTCTTTTTACTTCTTTTTAAAACCGGCCTTGGCTACGCTTTTAGCTTACTTCTTTTTGGGAGAGCAGCTCAGCGCCTGGCAGATTTCAGGCATGGTGCTCATCATGCTGGCTCTAAGCAGAAGGTTCTGGATAGGACTCTATGAGCGAAATAAACTTAAAGCGTAATATAGCCTTTACCACCACTTCGCAGGTCATCACTATGGTGGCCGCTTTTATTGCAAACTGGTATCTGGCGCGCTTCCTGGGACCGGAACTCAGAGGACAATACGTATATCTGTTTACCGTGAATTCCGTAGCTTGGCTGCTGCTGGATTTGGGTATATCACAATCCTTAATGTATTCTTTGCAGCGTGATAAAGCGGATCCCTCTGCCTTATACAGCATGTCCTTAGTCTTCTTTGGCATTAGTTTTGTCGTTTCAATAGTAGTATTTCAGTTTTTCTCCAGCCGGATACTGGGAGATAACCAGTATTCAAAGCTGATTATTCTGGCTTTGAGTATATATATTGCGGTATTTCAACTTCATAACCGCCAGAAATTTATGTCCATCGGTATGAATCATATCAAGGACTACTCGCTCTTGCTCGCTTTGCCTTCCGTAGCCTTTATGCTGCTGTTGCTGCCACTATTTTGGCTATTCCCTGCTCAACACCGCATGCAAGGCAGCTACCTGCTCAATGTCTCTGTAATGATCGTAATTAGTCTTGTCTTCCACCGGCGCCTGGTGCGCAAGATGGATTTTCATTTCCGTTGGGATTTCCCTCAGGTCAAGCGTTCATATTCTTTGGGATTCAAGGCTTTCCTCAGTGAATATATGGCCATCTTGATGATCCGGGCAGACATCCTGATCCTGAAGCGTATGGGCAGCTTTGCCCAGCTGGGAGTATATACTTTAGCGATCAATTTCGTCGATATCATTAGTGTTACGAGCAATATGATAGGCGTGGTTTTGCTTAATAAATTTGCCGCACTTAATGATGACAGTGCATCTTTAGCCATCTTGCGCAAAATCTTTGTATTTATGATAGTGTTTAATCTCGTTTGCATCACAGGGATGCTGCTCTTTGGACACTTTATCATCTCTTTTGTGTACACATCGGAATACATCGGCGCTTACAAAGCTTTTATCTATCTCATTCCAGCCGTTTTTGGGCTTACTCTGGGTTCGCTCTTCAATACCTTTTTATGGAGCAAAGGCTTTCCCGTATTTACCATCATTGCGCCTGCGGTGGGGGCATTGATCAAGGTGATAATGAGCTACATCCTGATCCCCAGATTTGGTTATATCGGAGCAGCAATGTCCTCCTCAGCCGTATATATGCTTTGGCTGATAATGCTCATGACCTGGTACTTTTCCACCCATCGGGAACAAAAAGTGACTGATCTCATCGTCCGTAAAAGTGATATCCAGGAACTGCGGGTCATGCTGGTTTCTTTATTTGCAAAATTACGAGGTTGAACATGCGTGTGATCTTTATCAACAGTATATTCCCCAATCCCATAGAGCCCAACAGGGGTAATTTCATTCTCAAAAACTTAAGCTTATACCCAGGTGATATAGATCTGGAAGTAATTGCACCGGTGCCCCTGGGCTTGGCACGCAGGCGCGGTAAAAAGCTGAAATTACCTCTTAAACGTACCATTACTCTCGGTTCACGTGAACTTACGGTTTATCATCCCCGCTTTGTCATACTCCCGCGCAATCTAATAAGGCCATGGGTACCCTATATCGAATATCTTTGTGTGCTGCCTTTGCTCAAAAAGCTTAAACGCCAGGGCAAGATAGATTTACTGCATGCGAATTTTGCTATGCCGGATGGTATAGCCACCAGGCTCCTGGCCCAAAAACTGAATATCCCCTATATCATTACGGAACATCAAGGTTCCCTGAAAGAACTATTGGCAAAAAAAGGGCTAAGACGCCTTTTCTTAAACGCTTATCGTGGTGCTTTTAAGGTGATTGCGGTATCGGAGAATACCCGCAAGACCATCCTCGAAGCGGATCCTGCGCTGAGCAATATCCGGGTAATTCCCAACGGCATTGATCTAAGCCTTTTCCAACCTGCCACCTCGCCTTCAAAAAGCATCAACAAACTTATCTTTATAGGGAATCTGATTGAGCAAAAAGGGGTGCATGTTTTGCTCAAAGCACTCAAGCTCATCGCAGACCCCGATCTCAAGCTTAGCATCATAGGCGATGGAAAATACCGCACGAACCTGGAAAGCCTTTGCTCGGAATATGATCTTGAAAAACAGGTGGAGTTTATGGGCGAAAGGACTCCGGACGAGGTAGCCCGGCTTCTGGCCAAGCACGACGCTCTGGTGCATCCCAGTTTTAACGAGAGTTTTGGCATCGTGGTACTGGAAGCTTTGGCTACAGGAATCCCTGTGGTGGCTACCTACAACGGTGGTAGCGAACATATTCTAAAGCCTGAGCATGGAGCTTTGGTGCCATCCCGTGATGCCAAGGCCCTGGCTGAGGGCATCAAAGAGCTAAGACAAAGACACTTTGATCCCAAGCTCTTACGTAATTATGTGAAAGATAATTATTCCCTCGACAATGTGGTGGCACAGACTCTGAAGGAATATCCCAAATCCCAGCCTGGTAAATGCATCTGCCACCTCAGCTCTGTACACATCAGAAGTGATGTAAGAGTATTCTACAAACAGTGCGTCAGTCTTGTGGAAGCAGGCTACAAGGTGCATCTCGTGGTTGCAGACGGAGGCCGGCACGAACGCAAATCCGGTGTGATCATCCACGATATCGGAGATTTTTCCAGCCGAAAAAAGCGTTTTCTACTTGCTCCCTGGAAAATCCTGCAAAGAGCCAGCTACATCCCTGCAGATGCTTACCAAATACACGATCCAGAGCTTATCCCGATGGCAATTTTGCTCAAATACATCAGCAGAAAGCCTGTGATCTATGACATCCACGAGAGCTATCCGGAGTCATTTTTATATAAGGAATATCTCTCACCGCTCGTTGGCAAATTGCTTTCCTTTGCTATCCGCAAGATAGAACGCTGGGCAGTAAAGGCCTTTGACGCATCTATCGCCGCCACCGAGCATATTGCAGAGCAATTCAGCTCTGTGCCCATTGTGCATAATTATCCCATTTTGGCCGAGTGGAAGAGTATCTCATCAGATCAAAACCGCTACCACAGCCGCAATATCTGCTATATTGGTAATATCACCAAAGAGCGGGGGATAGGGCGGATAGTAAAAGCCATTGAACACGTGGATTGCAAATTTCATCTGGCGGGAAATTATGAACCCCGGGAATTTCGTGATGAACTGGCTGCCTTACCTGGATATCACAAGGTAATCGAGCACGGCTATGTGAATCGTGAGCAAGCGGCAGAAATCTTTTCTGAATGCGCCCTGGGCGTTGTACTCTTTGATCGCAGCCCAAATCACCTTTACTCCCTTTCCACCAAGATGTTTGAATATATGGCAGCAGGACTGCCTATCCTGGTTTCAGATTTACCCACAAACAGGAAATTACTTGACAAAGCTGTGCTTGGACTATATATAGATCCTAGTGATGTATCTTTGATTCAAGATGCACTGACTTGCCTGCTATCAGAGCCCCAGAAACTCGCACAGATGGGCGCTGAAGGCAAAAGATTGGTGACCCAGGAGCTTTCTTGGGAGAGCGAAAAAGAAATATATCTAAAGCTTTATGAAGAGCTTATTTAGGTGGTAAATACTTGAAGATCCTGTTTTTGACCTCACAAATACCCTATCCGCCAGATCGCGGAGACAAGGTACGTACCCTGTCCTTTCTACGACAACTTGCCACTTATGGCGAGCTGACTTTGGTCTCGCTGGTAGACATTCGTACCGATAAAGAGGCCATGAAGGTAATGCTCAGGGAAATTCCCCAAGCGCGCTTTGTGGAGCATGGCAAGATCCGGGTATTGTGGAATATGCTGAGCAATATTTTCCGTAAACTTCCCTTTCAGGTGGCTTACTATCAAAATCCCAAATATAAGAATCTGCTGACCAATCTGCTTGCCGGGCAAAACTACGACTTGGTATATTGTCACCTGATCCATATGGTGCCTTATGCCGATCTGGCGCGGTCTTCAAAAGTGATCCTGGATTATACAGACTGTATTTCTTTGGAATACACCCGCCGCCTTGAGCATCTGAAGGGCTTGCCCAAACTCTTTTACGCCATGGAGACAAAACGTACCTCTGATTATGAAATCCAGGTGGCAGATCACTTCAGCGAAAACTGGGTAATTTCACCGGTGGATATCGCACATCTGGGTCTTAAAAATCATCACCGCAGTGTGCTTATGCCCAATCAGGTGAGAATACCTGATGAATTAGTGGAGCATGAATTTGCCTGGCGTCTTATCTTCACCGGTAATATGAGCGTCCCGCACAATATCATGGCGGCGCAAAACGTTAGCCAAAAGATAATGCCAGCGCTGATCAAGAAATACCCTCTCTTAAGATTCGTCATTGTGGGCGCAGATCCCTCTGCAGAAGTCAAGGCTTTGGATAATGTCAATCAGACTACTGTGCTGGGCTACGTGGAGGATCTCTATCATGAATTGATGATCAGCGATATCTTCATCGCCCCGATGTATTTTAGTGCGGGTATCCAAAATAAAGCTTTGGAAGCCATGGCTTGCGGCCTGCCTGTGATTACCACGCCCAATGTGGCAAGCAGCCTGGATGCCAATGATGAAGTGGAACTGCTGGTCGCCGAAGATAATTATGCCTTCGTACA
>CAXZAB010000112.1:0-7497 GCA_964293715.1 uncultured bacterium
GGAAGGATTCTTGGGTCGGCAGCAGCTCGTGGCGTGACGGTTGAAACCGTCACCTAGATTCTTTCAAGGTGGGTGGGAGATGGGGCGTCTTTGGCACTCAGTTTCAAGGTTTTTTGTTTGGGGCGGAAGAGCGTCAGCCACTACCGCTCTTCTTTATGACTTGAGTTGAGGGCGGAACGGAGTCCGCCCCTATCATGAAGCGCGGACTTAAATCCGCGCTTCACTTCTAACTATTCACTTCTAACTATTCACTTCTAACTATTCACTTCTAACTATTAACGTCTAACTTTCTAACTTGTATCTCGTAACTCGTAACTTCTAACTATTAACGTCTAACTTTCTAACTTGTATCTCGTAACTCGTAACTCAAATAAACAGATTCACATTACTCTTCTCTGCTTCTTCCAGATAAGTCGCTACTCCACCGATGGTTACGCCATCCAGGAGCTCACTGGCATCCACTCCCATGATATCCATACTCATCTGACACGCTATCATCTGCACTCCGGCGCGTTTGGCATGCATGATCATGTTTTCCAGGGAATCCACATTCTTTTCTTTCATACGTTTGCGCATCATGGCAGAGCCCACTCCGCCAAAATTGATCTTGGAGAGGCCCAGGCCTTGCGAGTTTTTGGGCATCATCAGGCCAAACATCTTGCCCATGAGGTCTTTGTCCGCCAAAGGCAGTCCGGGCTTCTTGATCACATTCAGTCCCCAGAAGGTGAAGAACATGGTCACTTTACTGCCTGTGGCGGCGGCTCCATTGGCGATCACAAAAGAGGCCAGAGCGCGATCCAGATCATCACTGAAGACGATCAGGGTTTTGTTTTTGGCAGACGCGACAGCGGTTGTGGCAGTAGGCTCATTAGCTTCTGCACAGGCACATTTTTGCACTGTGGCGATGATCTTTTTATCTTCGGTCTTAAGCTGCAGGAGCCTGTGATTGGTCATATTACACCAGGATTGCACGTCTTTGGCAAAACCGGGATCGGTAGCGGAAATGATCAGGACATCGCCTGCTCCCACTTTATCGATTTCTTGTTTGAGCCTCATGATGGGGCCGGGGCACTGCAGTCCGCAGGCATCCACATCTATTCTTTTGGCTTCGCTGAGGGGCGCGCAGGGGTCTTTACCTTGATAGATGTGGTCGTCCTTACCTACATAATCGCCGGAGAAGATGTCTTCATTACTCTGTTTTTGAGTGGCAGTTTCATAGGTGACATAGCCACCGCTGAGGTTAAGAACATCATCAAAGCCGCTTTGCATCAGGATGCGTGCGCCCAGATAGGAGCGTGCTCCGGAGGCGCAGAAGGCTATGATTTTCTTGTCTTTGGGAATCTCATCTATGCGCCGGCGCAGTTCATCCACAGGCACATTTATACTGCCTTCGATGGTGCCGAGATCGTTTTCGACAGTAGTTCTTAAGTCCAATAAGACCACGTCATTCAGATTGAGATTGCGGATCTCGTCCCAGTGTATGATGTTCACAAGACCTGTGAGGATATTCTCTGCCACCAAGCCGGCTACGTTGACCGGATCTTTGGCGCTGGAGTAAGGTGGGGCATAGGCGTGTTCTATTTCCTGCATTTCGTAGATGGTCTCGCCGTGTTTGATGATGTGGGCCAGCATATCTGTACGCTTGTCCACGCCGTCAAAACCCACTACCTGGGCACCCAAAAGTTTGCCGGTATCTGGGGAAAAGACGATCTTGATGGTCATGGGCAGGGCATTGGGATAGTATCCGGCATGGGAGCCGGCACTGATAATGGAAGATATAAAGGGAATATTAGATTTTTTGAGGACTTTTTCGGAGATTCCGGTGGCGCCCACAGTGATATCAAAAACTTTGGCAATTGCAGTGGCGATGCTGCCTCTATATTTGCGTACATTACCGCCGATGATGTTACCTGCCACTATCCTGCCCTGTTTATTGGCGGGACCGGCCAGATAAGTAAGGCTTTCCTCACCTGTGATGGGACTGGGAAAAACTATGGCATCACCCAGGGCGTAAATATCCTCATCGCTGGTCTGCAAATATTCGTTGACCCGGATGCCTTTATTGAAGCCCAAATCCAGCCCGGCTTCTTCAGCCAGTTTGCTGTCCGGACGTACACCAATGGAGAGAATCACCATGTCGGTGGGCAGGGAACGTCCGCTTTTGAGGCGCACTTGCAGACCGCTGTGGTCGCGCACAAATGAGCTCACGCCATCTTTGAGATAAAATTCCACATTCTTGGTCTTCAGGTGCTGATGCACGGCTGCGGCCATTTCGTAATCCAGGGGAGTCATGACTTGTTCTGCCATCTCCACAATAGTGACTTTGATGCCCAAGAGGTGCAGATTTTCTGCCATTTCCAGGCCGATGAAACCTGCGCCCACGATCACTGCATGCTTGACCAGGTGTTCGTCCACATAATTCTTGATCTTGTCTGTATCGGGCACATTTCTCATGGTGAAGATCACTTCATCCTGAATGCCGGGAATAGGGGGTCTGAGAGGTTCTGCACCAGGGGAAAGCACAAGTTTGTCATAGCTCTCGGTGTATTCGGTTCCGTCTGCTTTATGCACTAATACGGTTTTGGCCTTGCGGTCTATGCTCATCACTTCTTGTTGGATGCGCACATCGATATTGAGCCGGTCTTTAAAAGTTTGCGGGGTCTGCACAAAAAGGCGATCCCTGTCTGCGATTATTCCGCCAATATAATACGGTAAACCGCAGTTTGCATAAGAAATGTATTTGCCACGTTCAAACATAATGATTTCAGCATGTTCGTCCAATCGTCTGAGCCGGGCTGCGGTGGTGGCACCACCAGCTACTCCGCCAACAATGAGATATTTCGCCATAATATTCCTCCAGGATATAGAGATTATCTTCTTTTAATCAAAATATAATCGGATTGGGATATTTGGCAAGCGTCAAGCATTGGGACCTTGGGTTTTGGGGTGCGGAAGCGCGAAAGTTCGGGAATTTGGACAGATATGAGACAAAAAATGGGGCAGGGGAGAGCCAAGAGCGAGAGCTCTAAACCGGCTTTTTTGAAAGGCCTCAGAAAGCGGATAAAAGCCTATTTTGGGGCGCATCTGCAATCGCTTGATTTGTATAGACTTACAAGCCCAATTTATTTATAGAAAGTTCTTGACAAGATGAGTCTATAATTTTAACTGGCAACAAGATAAGGATGCTGATAAGAGCTTCCGATTTACCGGGGCTGAGGCCCTGGACATATATCGTTTTAAACATATAGGAGACAGTAGATTATGTCAAACAACACTTATACTGCGAGTAATATTAAGGTACTCAAAGGCTTGGAGGCGGTTCGCAAACGTCCGGCGATGTATATCGGCGGAACCAGTGAACGTGGCCTGCACCATCTTGTGTATGAAGTAGTCGATAACTCGATCGACGAAGCCTTGGCCGGAGAATGTGATCTGATTAAGGTTACGATCACCGCCGCTGGCAATATTGAGGTGGACGACAATGGCCGTGGAATCCCGGTCGATATCCAAAAAGAAATGGGAGTACCGGCTTTACAGGTTGTACTCACCGTGCTGCATGCCGGTGGGAAATTTGATCAGAATTCATACAAGGTATCCGGCGGTCTGCATGGAGTGGGCGTATCTGTGGTGAATGCCCTGGCAGAATGGCTGGAAGCCCGTGTACATACAGGCGGCAAAGAATATCTTATGCGCTTTGAGAAAGGTATTCCGGTTACCAAACTGCAGGTTATAGGCGACACCAAACGCCAGGGAACCATCATCACTTTCCGTCCGGATCCCACCATCTTTGAAACCACGAATTTTAGCTTTGACTATCTTGCCACAAGGTTTAGAGAGCTGGCTTTCCTGAATAGGGGAGTGCGCATCGTGCTCAAGGACGAGCGGACAGACCGGGTGCATGACTTCAAATATGAAGGCGGAATCAGCAGCTTTGTGGAATATCTGAATCAGAACAAAAAGCCGATTTCCCCCAAACCAATCTATGTGGAATCCATCAAGGAAGACATGGAATTTGAAGTAGCCGTTCAGTACAATGAAGGTTATCAGGAAAATATCTATAGTTTTGCCAATAACATCAATACCATCGAGGGTGGCACTCATCTCTCGGGGTTCAAGCGTGGCCTCACCACTGCCGTAAATACTTATATCAAAAATCATGATTTGCTGAAAAACGAGAAGGTCAATCCTTCCGGGGATGATATTCGCGAAGGACTCACCGCTGTGATTTCTATCAAGATGACCAATCCTCAGTTTGAAGGGCAGACCAAGACCAAGCTGCAAAACTCTGATGTGGAAGGAATAGTAGGTTCTGCCGTGTATGAAGAGCTGACTATCTTCTTTGAAGAGAATCCCGCGGAAGCCAGAAAGGTGGCAATGAAGAGTGTGATGGCTGCCCGCAGCCGTGAAGCTGCCCGTAAGGCACGGGAGCTCACCCGCAGGAAATCTGTGCTGGAAAGCGGCTCTTTGCCCGGTAAACTGGCAGATTGCAGCATCACCGATCCCGCTCAGACTGAAGTATTTCTGGTGGAGGGAGACTCCGCAGGAGGATCCGCCAAACAGGGACGGGACCGCTCTTACCAGGCGATTCTGCCACTCTGGGGTAAAATGCTGAATACCGAAAAAGCCCGTGTGGATAAAGTGCTCAATAACGACAAAATTCAGCCCATCATCCTGGCTCTGGGAGCCGGTGTGGGTCAGGATTTTGATGTGAGCAAGCTGCGCTATCACAAAGTCATCATCATGGCAGACGCGGATGTGGACGGAGCTCATATCAGCACACTGCTGATGACTTTCTTCTACCGCTATATGCGTCCCGTGATTGAGGAAGGCCATCTGTATATTGCCATGCCGCCTCTTTATCTGGTGCGCAAAGGCAAACAAAAACAGTATGTCTATACCGAAGAAGAACGCGATCAGGCTATTAATGATTTTGGTAACAAAGGTGTGATCGTACAACGTTACAAAGGTCTGGGTGAGATGAATGCCGATCAATTGTGGGAAACCACTATGGATCCCGAACAACGCCAAATGATTTCGGTGAAGCTGGACGATACCATAGAAGCAGACCGTATGTTTACCATCCTGATGGGCGATGAAGTAGAACCTCGCCGTGAATTTATCCAGGCGAATGCCCGATATGTAAAGAACCTTGATGTATAATGGAGTTTTAAATGTCTGAAAATAATGATAGAATAATACCGACTCAAATCGAAGAACACCTTAAACAGGCCTATCTTGATTATTCCATGAGCGTGATCGTAGCTCGCGCTCTGCCGGATATCAGAGACGGGCTCAAACCTTCTCAAAGACGTATCATCTACGCGATGCACGAGCTGAATCTCAACCCCGGCGGCCACTTTAGAAAGTGCGCCAAGATCGCCGGTGATACCTCTGGTAACTACCATCCCCACGGTGAACAAGTGGTGTATCCCACCCTCGTACGCCTGGCCCAACCCTGGAATATGCGCTATCAGCTCATCGATGGCCAAGGAAACTTTGGTTCCATCGATGGTGATCCACCAGCCGCAATGCGTTATACAGAAGCGCGCATGCAAAGAGTTACTCTGGAGCTGATGGCCGAGCTGGAAAAAGATACCGTAGATTTTAAACAAAACTATGATGACACCCGTAAAGAGCCGGTGGTATTCCCCAGCCGGATTCCCAATCTTTTGATCAATGGCTCTTCCGGGATCGCGGTAGGTATGGCTACAAATATGCCGCCGCACAATCTCACTGAGATCTGTGATGCCATCATCGCACTGATCGATAATCCGGAGCTTGAACCTCTGGACCTCTTGCAATATGTCAAGGGTCCGGACTTCCCCATGGGAGGCATGGTCCTGGGTACAGACGGAATCAGAGACTATTTTGAAACCGGACGCGGACGTGTTTTGGTGCGGGGTGAGGCTGATGTAGAAACCATGCCCAATGAAAGTGAACGCATCATTATCCGCTCTATCCCTTATCAGGTAAGCACTTCGCTGCTCATCGCACGCATGGTGGAACTGGTGAAAAACAAAAGAATTGAAGGCATCAGCGATATTCGTGACGAATCCGGAAGAGATGGTATGCGCGTGGTAATCCATGTGAAACGCAACCACTCTGCCCATGTAGTGCTGAACCTGCTCTATAAATATTCGCAATTGCAATCCACCTTTGGCGTGATTAACCTCTGTCTGATAGACGGGATCCCGCAGGTGGTGAGCATGAAAGAATTGGTCACAAACTTCATCGAATTCCGCCATGACGTGGTGCTGAGACGTACCCAGTATGAACTGCGCAATGCAGAAGCCAGAATGCATATTCTGGAAGGCTTCCGCATCGCTCTGGATCATCTGGATGAAGTGATCGCCACCATCCGCGCTTCCGAAACTCCGGCAGAGGCCAATGAAGCTCTGCGAGAGAAATTCGGTTTCTCCGAAATTCAGGCGAAAGCTATCCTGGATATGAGGCTGCAACGCCTCACCGGCATGGAGCTGGAAAAGATCGAGACGGAATATAACGAACTTCTGAAACTCATCGAATACCTCAGAAGCCTGGTTGCCAGCCGCGACGTGCGTATGGGCGTAGTGAAAGATGAGACTCAGGAAATCAAGGATAAGTTTGGCGATGAACGCCGCACCACCATCCTGGAAGGGCACGGTGGCGGCAGCTTCAATATGGAAGACCTCATTGCCGATGATATGATGGTAGTCACCATCACTCATGACGGCTATGTAAAGCGTCTGCCTGTGGATACTTACAGAGTGCAAATGCGGGGTGGAAGAGGGCTGAACTCCTCAAACCTCAAGGACTCTGACTTTATTCAGTATCTCTTTGTGGCCTCTGCACATTCCTATATTCTGCTCTTTACCGATCACGGTAAGTGTCACTGGCTCAAGGTCTATGAGATTCCTGAGGCCAGCCGCATCGCCCGCGGTAAAGCGATAGTCAATTTGGTGCAATTCTCCGAAGGTGAGAAGATCAAAGCCTTTGTGACTCTGAAAGATCTGCAAGCAGATCAAAATATCATTATGTGCACTAGAAAAGGCCTGGTCAAGAAAACAGAGCTTGCCGCCTATTCCCGTCCCCGCAAAAATGGTATTCTTGCCATCAGACTGATGGACGGCGATGAACTCATCGATGCCAGACTCTCTGAAGACGATGACGACATTCTCCTGGCCACCCATAACGGATATTGCAATCGCTTTAGCGAAGCCGATCTCCGCAGTTTGGGAAGAGTCACCCGCGGCGTGAGAGGCATCAGCCTCCGCGAAGGGGATTATGTGATCTCCATGGCCTTGATCACCGCTGAACAGATCTTGGGGGATGGGGATCTTATCCCGGCTACCATCCTGGCTGTGAGTGAAAACGGCTACGGTAAACGCACCGATATCGCCAGCTACACCGTTACCAAACGTGGCTCCAAAGGCGTGATCACCCTCAAAACTACCAAACGAAACGGGCACTTGGCATCACTGCTACTGGTAACCGATGATGATGATCTGATGATTATTA
>CAXZAB010000113.1:0-7480 GCA_964293715.1 uncultured bacterium
AATACTTAAGCGCATAGAGTCTGTTTTGGGTGCATTGTGGCAAGTTGCTAAACTTCATGACCAAATTTGTGTCGGAACCGGTTTGCCAGTGTATTATGCTAAAATCTGAAAGTGAGTTATTACTACGGAGTCATAATACTAATCTATGGTTTTGGATAGTGCCATAATCGTAGAGATCACCCGATAAAGTTAGATGAAACAGACCTGAGCTGAGATTATTTCTTATGATGCCACGGTTTTCCAAACGCGTGTTGATCGTCATGTTGTAGGTGGCGGCCGAATAATTTTGGATTGTAGCGTAATTAGTCAAGCTGTCAAAGCCAGTATCATTAGCGACCAGGACAAGACCATAAAGGGTTATATCTTCCGCAGTGAGATCCTGGATAAAGACTCCATCGGACAAGTTCAGAGTACTAAAACCATTGGTATCGAGAGTGCCATTTCGCAGCTTACCGCCGGAATGGGAAAGACCGTAGCTACTCTCGCCGTTGTACATTATCAGGGTGTTGCCATTCAGGTCGATATCGGATCCCGAAAAACGCAGGTCTGAGTATAGCTGCAGATCACCCGTGGCTCGGGACTGGACATTAGCAGAGCTGATCGGGGTTGCAGATGGATCCTGCCAGAGCACGCGTTGCACCGTATTGAAAAAACGTAAAATGTTGTTACGGATAGTTCCATAATCGTAGAGATCGCCCAATAAATCAAGGTAAAGGTAACCTGAAATAGCATGGTTGCGAATGGTTCCATGGTTTTCCAAGCGCGTATTGATGGTAAGGGTGTAGTTGTAGCTGGAAGAATTAAATATCTCAGCGTTGTTTACAACTGAATCAAAAATAACTCCGCCGGCCACCATAATATCGCCAGCCAAAACTATCTCATCTCCGCTGACGTCTTGCAGAAGACAATTATTTGATAAAGTCAAAGTAGCACCATTCCCGCCCTGGATGATCACGTTTTTGAGAGAACCACCCAAGAGACTAAGGTTGACGGTCGCAGAATTGCTATTCAGCACAAGTGCTGCGTTACTCAGGTTCATATCTGTATTGCTCAGGTTCAGATCTGTAAGCAGGATCAAAGCACTGGCGGAATCCTCATCGGTGATAAAAGCTGGCGAGAAAGTGCCGGTACTGGAAATATGCTGATCGGTAGTGCTGATTAAATCAAGTGAATATGGGGTGAATGTACCCGAGCTGACAATGTTTCCTGCACTGTGCAGGTAAAAGCGTCCACCGGAAGGGTGGGACTTGATTATACCAACATTGTTTAAATTGCCGTAAACGTTAAGATGATAGCTGTAGGATGAGGAATTCTGCAAGATTCCGGTGCTGTTAATTGTGAGATCAAGGCAGGAAGCTGTGGTGTTTACCAGAACTGTGCCGTTTATAATGACGTTGTCGTTAGCTGTAGGAACTACCGCACCGATCCAGGTGCCTATAGCGTTCCAATTCCCGCCGGCAGTGGTCGAGGCTATGTCGGCAAATAACAATAAAAAACTAAGGGCAGTGAAGGATAGCTAATATATACTTCTTCATGATGAACCTCATTCAATATTTTTTAACAAAGTAATGCTCTAAAAGTGGATGGCAAATAATATTTTATGAGCTGCCTAAGGAAATAGCGGGCTAAATAAACCGTAAAAAAGTTCTACGTCACAGTTTCTCTGTCGTTAAAGCGGAGACTTTAAAATAAATGCCGATTTCGGATATTAAAGACGCTAAACTTAAAAAAAAGGAACTTACGGGCCGATTGAAATCGAAGAAAGCCAGCTAATTTATATGTGCTTGCCTAAGCAGGGAAAGAATGCTATAATGCACAGTAAGTGAGAGATTTGGCAGAGCCCAAAAAGAAAGATTGACCTAAAGCATTTAGCAGATTTAGCTGTCCTTTGCTAAGCATTTTAACAAAGAAAGTAAAATTTGCTTGTCAAAAATCAGGATAGGTAGAATCTTGTTTTTTAGCTCAAAAGCCTTATATATATATAAAACGATTTTGTGAAGGAGTGCAAAATGGAAGATAATAATAGCAGGATTCCCAGGACCTTGCCGGTCTTGCATCTGAACAATGTGGTGATGTTCCCCTATCTCTTGATGCCACTGGTGGTTACGGATGAGAAATCCAAGCTGGTAGTCGATCATGCGCTTTCAAACGATAAATTACTGGCCTTTTTCCTGGACTCCGGGAAAGAAGGTGAAAGCGATCAATTAAAGAAGATTGGTACAGCGGTTACCATTCTCAGGATGTTGCGCAATCAAGACGGTAGTATTTCTCTGCTCTTGCAAGGAACTTCGCGCATCCGTATGCAAGAGATCACCCAGAAAGAGCCATTTTTGATGGTGGACGTTCAGGTGATCCCCGAGCCGCAAACAGAAGATACCCAGATCCAGGCCTATCGCACCATAGCGTTGGAGCTCTTGGACAAGATCTCCCAGGAGAGCTCTTTGCTCAATCGGGAAATGATCTCCGGGCTTTCCAATATCAAGCAATCCGGCCGGGTGGCAGACATCATTGCCGGTAATATAGACTTGCAGATCCACGATCGCCAAAAGATTTTGGAATTGATCGATCTGGATAAGCGCTACAAATATTTGAACAACACTCTGGCGGAGCTTATTCGCCAGATGCGCCTGGAAAATCACATCCGCAGCAATATCCAGCTGGAGATGAATGAGGACCAGAGGCGCTACTATCTGCGTGAACAGATGGATGCCATTCGCCGCGAATTGGGTGAAACCGATGAAGTGAGCAAGGAGGTTTTCCAATGGCAACAGCGCATTGAAAAGAACGATCTTCCGGATTATGTGAAAGATGTGGCGGAAGAAGAGCTGCAGCGCCTTGCTGTAATGCAGCCCGCCTCCAGTGAATATGGCGTGATCCGTAATTATCTGGATTGGATCGTGAATTTGCCCTGGAAAAAGCACAGCAAAGACAGGCTGGATCTCAAGAAGATCGAACGCATCCTGGAGCAGGACCACTACGGTCTGGAAAAGCCCAAAGAGCGCATCCTGGAATTTATTGCTGTGAAAAAGCTCAAAGGGCAGCTGGGAGGCCCCATACTCTGTTTTGTAGGTCCCCCCGGAACCGGTAAGACCTCTATTGGCCGTTCTGTAGCCAGAGCCTTGAACCGCAAGTTTATCCGCATGTCTTTGGGTGGAATCCACGATGAAGCGGAAATCCGCGGACACCGGCGCACCTATATCGGAGCCATGCCCGGCAAGATCATCACTGAGATCAAGCGTCAAGGCACTGCAAACCCGGTCTTTATGCTGGATGAAATCGATAAACTGGGTCGTGATTTTAGAGGAGATCCGGCGTCTGCACTCTTGGAAGTGCTGGATCCCGAACAGAATAACACCTTTATGGATAACTATATTAATCTGCCCTTTGACCTCTCGGAAGTGATGTTTATCACCACGGCAAATTCGCTGGATACCATTCCGCCGCCTCTGCGGGATAGGATGGAGATCATCGAATTCAGCAGCTATCTGGAATTTGACAAAATCGCTATCGCCAGAAAATACCTCATCCCCAAGGAAAAGGAAATTAACGGCCTTAAAGACCAGTCCGTCACTCTGCTGAAAAGCGCTTTGCAGGAGGTAATCCATCACTATATCCGCGAAGCCGGGGTGAGAAATCTTCAGCGTCGCATCGGCTCCATCTTCCGTAAAATAGCGCGTGAAGTGGCTTCCGGTGAAGAAGGCCCCTGGAGACTGCGCAAGAAAGACATCCAGAAATATCTGGGTCCCCGCAAGGTGACTCATGAACTGGCAAATCGCAAAGCTGAGATCGGAGTGGCCACAGGACTGGCCTGGACCAGCTATGGCGGCGAGATTCTCTTTTGTGAAACTTCCCGTATGCCGGGTAAGGGCAAGGTGATTCTTACCGGACTTTTGGGGGATGTGATGAAGGAATCTGCCAGCATCGCGCTCAGCTATCTCAAATCCCATCATGAAGAATTCAAGATCGATCCCAAGGATTTCAGCACCTACGACATCCATGTGCACTTTCCTGCGGGCGCGGTTCCCAAAGATGGACCTTCTGCCGGCATTACCTTGACCACTGCTTTGGCTTCACTTTTTATGCAGGCTAGGGTAAAGTACGATATTGCCATGACTGGCGAGGTGACTCTGCAAGGCAAAGTCCTGGCTATTGGCGGACTGAAAGAAAAGATGCTGGCCGCTCGTCGCGCCGGAATCAAGAAGCTGATTATCCCGGAGGAAAACCGGGAAACCATCTCCGATTTCCCCGAGGAAATCCTGGAAGGTATGGATATCACTTTTGTCTCTGAGGTCTCTGAGGTATTGACCAAGGTGCTTATGCCCAAGGCTAAGAAGTAGCCGGGTTTTATGGAACGTTACCCCAATATCAATATTCTCCTGAATTTGCCGCAGCGCTATCTGCCCAAGGCGGAATTTGTGCTGCGCACCTACTGCTATATTCTGAGATTGAATCCCACCTTTATCTACGACACCCATTTTGAAGCGGCGCATCTTTATTACGGGCCGCTTCCGGATCGTGATTATCCCATTCGGGTGCATTTCGATCCTGAAACGGCAGAGTTTTTCGAAAAGCAGGAGCTCTATCCTCTGGAAAGGGTTAACTTCTGCAAATTTCGCAGGAACCATGTTCCCTTCCTCTTTTCCAAAGGGGGATCGATCTTTTCGCTTACAGCGGATTCCTGCATTTTCCGGAAAGACATTGTGGCCAGCGGATTTTACTTTCTCACCTGTTGGCACGAATATGTCTTTAGCGAGAAGGGTTTACCACGAGGACGGGTGGATTATAAAGAAAGTCTGCAATACCGGTGGGACTTCACCGAGACTCCTGCGGTGGACGTTTATTGCCAGATTTTACGATCTGCCATTCAGGAAGTGCTGCCGGGATTTGAGCGGGATACAAACTGGCGAAAGGATAGGAGATTTGCCATCAGTTTGTCTCATGATATCGACTATTGGGATTTTTGGGACTCTGAATCTTTGAAAAAGACCTTAAAATATAATCGACAAAGCTTCTGGAAGCGTCCGCTGAATGCGCTCTACAAATATCTGGGGCATGGCATTCATAAAAAGCTGTTTTACGATCATTTCAAGCAGCTCTATAAGATTTACCGCAAGGAGCAGGATCTGGGTGTGAAATCCACCTGGTTTGTGATAGCGGGGCAGGATTTTGAAGATCCCCGGCAGAATTATATTCAGGATCCGGCGATCCGGGCAGAAATAATAGACCTCTTGGGAGAGGATGATGTGGGGCTGCATGGCTCGCCAGAATCCGCCTTTGATCTGGACACTTTGAAAACTGAGCTGGGCCGTCTGAAAGAGCTGGGCTTTAATGTTAAGGGCTTTAGGACCCACTATCTGCATTTTGATTATCAAAAGAGCTTTGGGCTCCTGGAAGAGGCGGGAGTCCAGTATGACAGCACTTTGGGCTATTGGGAAAACATCGGCTTCAGAGCAGGCACTTCTTTCCCCTTTTACCCCTTTAATATCAAGGAAAACCGCACCTTCAGGGTGCTGGAAATCCCGCTGATCGTAATGGATACCACCCTGCATTCCGCCAAAGCCATGAATATGAGCTACGGCAGCGCCAAAAGGACATTGAAGCGCTTGATCAGGGTGGCGGCCAACTATCAATCCCATCTTACGCTGTTGTGGCACAATACCACTTTTGATCCCATCGATTATCCCAGGTGGGGAAAACTGTATTGGAAGACCATCCGGCTTGCCCAGAGCGAAGGCGCCTGGATCACTTCCTTAAGTGAAATCTACGAAGAATGGGTGAACCTCAGTTATTAGGAGCAAACATGAAATCTTTATTATGGAAAATCTGGTTCCTCTTCTTTATGTTCTTGTGCTTTGTGGCCTTTGTGCCGCTCATCATCTGCAAGCTAATCCTTCCTAAAAGAACGTATCGTAAATTGATGAAATACTGCGCCATATTTTGGGGCAGGACCGTGGTGCTGACTACTGGCAGCAAGGTGGATCTGCAGGGCAAAGAGAAACTCCCGGAAGGGATGAATATCTGTTTTGTCTCAAATCACCAGGGTATGTTTGATATTCCTCTGGTGCTGGGCTTTGTCCCCAAACAGGCGGGATTTATCGCCAAAAAAGAGCTGTTTAAAATACCGGTGCTATCCTGGTGGATGAAAGAAATCCCCTGTGTATTTATCGATCGCACGTCGGCCCGCAAAGCGATGGAGTCCTTTAAAAAAACTGCCGAAGTGATCAAAAGCGGTCATCCGATGGTGATCTTCCCCGAAGGCACCAGAAGCCGGAAAGATGAGATGGGCCCCTTCCATCTGGGCAGTTTTAGACTGCCGGCAATGGCAGGAGCTACCATTGTGCCTCTGGCTATCAAAAACAGCTGGAGAGCGTATGAGATCGATAAGCGCATCCATTCCGTTGATTTGAAATTACGCATCCTGGATCCTATCACGCCAGAAGATCCTTTGTACAAAGATAAACACGCGCTGTCAGGGGCTTTGCATCAGAGAATCAGCTCTGCTCTCAAGGAAATGTAGTCTGAAGTAAGCATAGCGATTGGTCTGCTGTCTGTGTGTAATGGTGGAGGTCGCTATGTCCACATCCACACACTCTTATCATCTTATGATTAATCACTTGCACACCTTGTAAAACCAGCTTATCATATAAGTGAGTACATTGAATACTCCTTAGTCTTTTGGGAGCGAACTTGAGACAAGAAGGTCCCGGATATGACTGCTCGACGTCCCTTTTGTCGATTTTGGTTGACAAAAGACCTACTTACAATTAATTGAACGAAAAACACAAAAATGGAGTCCCAAATGCTAAAGCAGATATTATTATCCAAGCTTCACCGCGCCACGGTGAAGGAATGCGATCTAAATTACAACGGCAGCATAAAGATAGACGAAGCTCTACTCGAAGCCAGCGGTATGCAAGAATTTGAGCGTGTAGATGTGCTTAATGTCTCCACTGGTGCCCGCTTTAGCACCTACATTATCAAAGGCGAAAAAGACAGCGGTATGATTGGCATCAATGGTGCTGCAGCACGTTTGGCCCAAGTGGGTGATAAAGTGATAGTGGTGAATTATGGCATGCTCGATGAACAGGAGCTATCCACGCACAAGCCCCGCATCTTAGTGCTGGACGCCGATAACAAGATAGAATCCACCCTGTAATGCAGATCGTGCGCTCTATCCCGCAAATGCGGGCAGTAAACTATCCCACAGCCGCGAAGGTGGGCTTTGTGCCCACTATGGGCTATCTGCATGAAGGACACCTCAGCTTGGTGGATGCCGCGGTCAAAAGCTGTGATCTGGTGGTGGTCTCAATCTTTGTGAATCCGGCCCAATTTGGTCCTTCCGAAGACCTGGGCAGCTATCCTCGCGATTTTGAGCGGGATTTGGCCCTGCTGAAAAAGCATAAGGTAGATTACGTATTTTTCCCTACTGCAGAAGAGATGTATCCCCCCGCTTACAAGACCTGGGTAAAGGTGGAAGATC